>NZ_WMBF01000113.1:0-16491 GCF_019400875.1 Streptomyces anatolicus
GCGCGAGGGCCGTGCCGAGGGGGCCGCCGGGGCGGTGCCTCGCGGGGCCGGAGTGCCGTCACCGGCCTCCCCGGGCGTGCCGGGCGAGGTGGCGCAGGGCCTCGGCGAACTCCTCGGCGGCCCGGCGCACGGCCGCCGTGTCGTGCAGGCCGGGCCGGTGGTGCCAGGTGAAGGCGAGCCGGCCGTGCTGGACCGCGCCCACCACCTCCACCGGGTGCGAGCCGGGATCGCGCGGGTCGTGGTCCTGGCCGAAGGAGCCGTATTCGGCGCGGACGAGGCCGCCGTCCGCCGTCTCGGGGCGTGCGTCCCACTGGCCGAGGTAGTTGAACACCACCTGGCTGTGGGCCTGCGCGCCGAGGCGTTCGCGGACCTCGGGCGGGCCGAAAGTGCGCAGTGCGCCGTAGCCGATGCCGTTGCCGGGCACGGCGCGCAGCTGGCGGCGGACCGACTTGACCAGGGCCCGCCAGTCGCGGTCGGGGCCGAGGTCGCCGGGGCCGGGGACCTGGACGGCGACCGGGTAGACGGTGGTGAACCAGCCGACGGTGCGCGAGAGGTCGACGCCGTCGAGCAGGTCCTCCCGGCCGTGGCCCTCCAGGTCGAGGCGGACCCGGTCGTGGCCGGTCCAGCGGGCCAGTGCCAGGGCGAGCGCGGTGAGCAGCACGTCGTTGACGCGGGTGCGGTAGGCGGTGGGGGCGGAGCGCAGCAGGGCCGTGGTGTCGTCCTCGTCGAGTTCCACGCTCACCGTGGCGGCCGGTCCGTCCCCGCTCGCCACGGCCGGGTCCGCCGGAGCGGGCTCGGCGCCCACCGTCTGCTCCCAGTGCGGCAGTTCGTGGTCGAGACCGCCTTCGGCGACATGCGCGGCCAGGCGCCGGGACCATTCGCGGAAGCTGGTGCCGCGCTCGCCGAGCGCGACCTGATCGCCCTGGAGGGCCTGGTGGTAGGCGGTCTCCAGGTCGTCGCGGAGGATGCGCCAGGAGACGGCGTCCACCACCAGGTGGTGGGCGACGAGGAGGAGGTACGCGGGCCGGTCCGGGTCTCCGGTGAAGAGGGCCGCCCGCAGGTGCGGGCCATGCTCCAGGTCGAAGCTCGCGTGGAGTTCGTCGGCGGCCTTGGCCATCGCCGCGTCGGCGTCCTCGGCGGACAGACCGGTCAGGTCGTGGCGTACGAGGATGTCGTCGCCCGGGGCGGGCGGCGGGTTGAACTGCCGCCAGCCGCCGTGCTCGTCCCGGGTGAAACGCATGCGCAGGGCGTCGTGGTGCTCAAGCAGGGCGTCGAGCGCGGCGCGCAGCGCGCGCGGGTCGGGGTTGCCCTCGAGTTCGAGCAGCGCCGACTGGTTGAAGTGGTGGTGGGCCGCGCGGGGTGTGGTCAGGAACCACTCCTGGATCGGGGTGAGCGGCACCTCGCCGGTCACCGGGCCGTCGGCGGAGCGCTGGGGGGCGGCGCGGACCACGGTGGCGAGTTCGGCGACGGTCTGGTGCGTGAACAGGTCCCGGGTCGCCACGTGCAGTCCGTCGCGGCGCATCCGGGAGACGACCTGCATGCTCAGGATGGAGTCGCCGCCGAGCGCGAAGAAGTTGCCGTCGGCGCCGACCTCCTCGATACCGAGCACATCGGCCCAGATACGGGCGATACGGCGTTCGGTCTCGGTGCGCGGTGCGGTCCGCGGGCCTTCCACGGCCTGGGCGGGCCCGGGTGCGGGCAGCGCTCGCCGGTCGGTCTTGCCGTTCGGGGTGAGCGGCAGCCGGTCGAGGGGGACGAAGACCGAGGGCACCATGTGCGGGGGCAGCGAACCGGCCAGGTGCAGCCTCAGCTCGCCGACGGGCAGCGCGGTCCCGGTCGGTTGGGCGCGCGAGGAGTCGGTCCCGGACGGGTCGAGGTCGGCGGGCGTGGCGGCGGGCTCCTGTGCCGGTACGACGTACGCGACGAGCCGGGCCGGTGCGCCCGCCCCCTCCCCCGCGCGGACGACCACGGCCGCGTCCCGCACCAGCGGGCTGCGCCGCAGCGCGCTCTCGATCTCCCCGGGCTCGATCCGGAAACCGCGCAGTTTGACCTGGTCGTCGGCGCGGCCCGCGAACCGCAGGCAGCCGTCGGCGGTCCAGCGGACCAGGTCACCGGTGCGGTACATCCGCTCCCCCGGCGCGCCGAACGGGTCGGGCAGGAAGCGCTGGGCGGTGAGTCGCGGCCGGCCGAGGTAGCCGCGGGCGAGGCCGGGCCCGGCGATGTACAGCTCGCCGGTGACGCCGGGCGGTACGGGGCGCAGGGCGGCGTCGAGCACGTATACGCGGGTGGCGCCGGAGGGGCGGCCGATGGTCGGGGCGCCGGTGCCCGGGGCCAGTGGGCCGGTCCAGGTGGCGACGACGGTGGCCTCGGTGGGGCCGTAGGAGTTGACCATGCGGCGGCCGGGCGCCCAGGTGTCGACGAGGTCGGCCGGGCAGGCCTCGGCGCCGACGATGAGGGTGCGCAGGTGGGGCAGGGCGGCGGCGGTCTCCGGCGGCAGCGTGGCCAGCGCCGCGGGCGGGATCAGCGTATGGCTGACGCGCCGTTCGGCGAGGACTTCCGCAAGCCGCTCCCCGACCAGTGGTCCTTCCTCGCCCGTCACCAGCGTGGCCCCGCTGAGCAGGGAGACGCACAGTTCGAGGATGGACGCGTCGAAGCTCGGGGAGGCGAACTGGAGCACCCGGTCGCCGGGGCCCGCCGCGTACTGTTCGGCGGCCGCCGCGGCGAAGGAGGCGAGGCCCCGGTGGGTGATCACGACGCCCTTGGGGGTGCCGGTGGAGCCTGAGGTGTAGATGACGTAGGCGGGGTGGGCGGGGGTGAGCGCGCTGGTGCGGTCGGCGTCCGTGAGTGCCGTGTCCGGCCCCTCGGTGGACCACACCTCGGCCGGGTCGTCGAGGACCAGGTGGGCGCCCGCGTCCCGCATCATGAACTCCCGCCGCCGCGGCGGGTAGTCGGGGTCCACGGGCAGGAAGGCGGCCCCGGCCTTGGCGATGGCGAGCTGCGCCACCACGGCCGCCGCCGAGCGCGGCAGCGCGAGGGCCACCACGCGCTCGGGTCCGACGCCGTCCCGGACGAGCCGGTGGGCCAGCCGGTTGGCGGCCCGGTCCACGTCGGCGTAGGTCAGCTCCCGGTCGCCGTCGATCAGCGCCACGGCGTCCGGGGTGCGGGCCGCCTGCCGTTCGAACAGGGCGGGCAGGGTGGCCTCGGGCACCGGGCGGAAGGTGCCCCGGCCCCGCTCCAGCAGGTTCTCCCACTCGTTGTCGGAGGCGAGTGGCAGCGCGCCGAGCGGGCGGCGGGGGTCCTCGGCGACGGCGTGCAGCAGGGTGCCGAGCTGTCCTGCCATCCGTTCGGCGGTGGCCGCGTCGAACAGGTCGGTGTTGTAGGTGAGCAGGGCGTGCAGCTCGCCGGAGTCGGTCTCGGCGAACTCCAGGGTGAGGTCGAACGCGGCCTGCTCCGAGTCCGGTTCGACGTCGGTGACATCCAGGCCCGGCAGGTCGAGGGCGACGGCCGGGGTGTTCTGGAGGACGACCATGACCTGGAAGAGCGGGCTGCGGCTGGTGTCGCGTACGGGCTGCACCTCGTCCACGACGCGTTCGAACGGCACCTCCTGATGGGCGAAGGCGTCCTGGACGGTCTGCCGTACGTCGCCGAGGAACGCGGTGAACGGCCGGTCGGCCTCGGCCCGGGAGCGCAGCACCAGGGTGTTGACGAAGAAGCCGACGAGGCCTTGCGTCTCGGGCCGGTCGCGGCCTGCGTTGACGGTGCCGACGGTGATGTCCTCGCTGCCGGAGAGCCGGGCGAGGTAGCTCTGGGCGGCGGCCACGAGCGTGGTGAACAGGGTGGTGCCGTGGTCACGGGCGAGCCGGGTGAGCCGCCGGGCGGTCGTGGCGGGCACCACGAGGCGGGTGGTCGCACCGGCGCTGGTGCGCACCGGCGGCCGGGGCCGGTCGGTGGGCAGCTCCAGCGGTGCGGTGTCGGCCAGTTGCTCCTTCCAGTAGGCGAGGTCCTCGGCGGCCTCGGTGTCGCCGGTGGTGCGCTGCCAGTGCGCGTAGTCGGCGTACTGCACCGGAAGCGGCGCCAACTCACTCTGCTGTACGCCGAGTTCGGCTCGGTAGTGGTGCGCGAGGTCGCCGAGCAGGACGGAGGTGGACCAGCCGTCGGTGACGATGTGGTGCAGGGTGAGGGCGAGTACGTGGTCGTGCTCGGCGAGCCGGAGCAGGCAGGGGCGCAGGAGCGGGCCCTCGCGCAGGTCGAACGGGCGCAGGCGTTCCTCGGCGAGCAGGCGGCGCACGGCGGGTTCCCGCTCTCCCGCGCCGAGCGGGGACAGGTCGTGCACGGGCAGCGGCACGTCCTGGGGTGGGTGGACGCGCTGGATGCCGTGTCCGTCGATGCTGTCGAAGGTGGTGCGCAGTGACTCGTGCCGGGCCACCACGGCGCCGAGGGCGGTGCGCAGCGCGTCGGGGTGCAGGGTGCCGCGCAGGCGCAGGGCGAGCGTGGTGACGTACTCGGCGCCCTCGGGCTCGAACTCGTGCAGGAACCACAGGCGTTGCTGGGCGTGTGACATCGGTGCGACCGCGTCACGGGCGACCCGCACGAGCGCCTGGCGGCCGGAGCCGCGCCGGTCGCCGAGCACGCGGGCCAGGGCGGCCGGTGTCGAATGGGTGAAGACCGCGCGCGGTGTGACGTCGGTGTCGAAGGCCTCGGCGAGGCGGGAGGCGAGCCGGATGCTGAGGATCGAGTCGCCGCCGAGCTGGAAGAAGTCGTCCTCCACGCCGGGCGGTTCGCAGCCCAGGACCTCGCCGAAGACGTCCGCTGTGCGGCGCTCGGCCTCGGTGCGGGGCTCGACCCGCTCGCGGCCGGGCACGGCGTCCGGCGCGGGCAGGGCGGCCCGATCGACCTTGCCGTTGCGGCTGAGCGGCAGCGCGGCGAGCGGGACGACGGTGGTGGGTACGAGGTAGTCGGGCAGGGAGCGGGCGGCGAACGCTCGCAGTTCCTCGCCGTCCCGGCCCGCCGGTCCGACGACGTAGGCGACGAGCCGCTTGGCGCCGGGGCGGTCCTCGCGGGCCAGGACGGCCACGTCGGCGACGTCCGGGTGGGCGGCGAGCGCGGCCTCGACCTCGCCGGGCTCCACCCGGAAGCCCCGGATCTTCACCTGGTCGTCGGCGCGGCCGAGGAACTCGACGGTGCCGTCCGGGCGCCGCCGTGCCAGGTCGCCGGTGCGGTACATGCGGGCGCCGGGCGGGCCGAGCGGGTCGGCGAGGAAGCGGCCCGCGGTGTCGCCGGGGCGGCCGAGGTAGCCCCGGGCGACGCCCTCACCGGCCAGATACAGCTCGCCGAGGCAGCCCGGCGGTACGGGCCGCAGCCGGGTGTCGAGGACGAGTGCCCGCATGTCGTCGAGGGGCCGTCCGATGGGGATGGTGCCGGGCACCGCCGCCGGGTCGGCGAGGGCGTAGGAGGTCGCGAAGGTGGTGGTCTCCGTGGGGCCGTAGCCGTCCACGACGGTCAGGCCGGGGCAGGCGTCGAGGACCCGGCGCACGGCCTGGGCCGGTACGACGTCACCGCCGGTCCACAGCTGCGTCAGGCCCCGGAAGCAGTCGGGTGCGTCCTGGGCGAGCAGCCGGAAGAGCCCGGCGGTCAGCCACAGCGCGGTCAGTCCGCCGTCGGCGGCGAGCCGGCGCAGCGAGGCCGCGTCGACGCCGCCGTCCGGGGCCACGACCACGCGGCCGCCGTTGAGGAGCGGCGCCCACACCTCGAAGGTGGCGGCGTCGAACGCCACCGGCGAGTGCAGCAGCACGCGGTCGCACACCCCGCCGGTGAACCGGCTGTCGGTGGCGAGCGCGGCCACGTCCCGGTGCCGCACGGCGACCGCCTTGGGCAGCCCGGTCGACCCGGAGGTGAACATGACGTAGGCGAGTTGGTCGGGGTCCGTGGACGGCGCGGGCCGAACGTCCCGCTGCGGGGTCCCGGGCCGGGCCGCCGTCACCTCCGCGGCGGTGAGCTGGCGGGTCGCGCCCGCCTGGGCGAGCAGGGTGCGGCGGCGCTCCTCGGGGGCGCGGGTGTCGACGGGGACGTAGGCGCCGCCGGCCATGAGTACCGCGAGCTGGGCGACGACCAGTTCGGCGGAGCGGTCGAGGAGTAGCGCCACCCGCTCTTCGGGGAACAGCCCGTCGGAGCGCAGGCGGGCGGCCAGCGAGCTTGCCCACTCGTGGAGTTGACGGTACGTCAGTCGGCGTTCGCCGTCGTCGATCGCAGGCGCGTCCGGGGTGCGCCGGGCCTGCTCGGTGAAGAGGTCGACGGGGCTGCGCGGGGCGGCCCGGCGGGCGGTGGTGTTCCAGGCGGCCAGCAGTTCGTGGTCGGCCGGGGCGATCATGTCCAGGTCGGTCAGGTCGGTGTCGAACCCGTCGGCGAGGGCGGTGAGCAGTCCAGCAAGGCGGTCTGCGGCGCGCTCGGCGGTGGCGGTGTCGAACAGGTCGGGGTCGTAGGCGAGGTCGAAGCCGAGCCGTTCGGCGAGGTGGGCGCGGAGGCACCAGGGGAAGGTGGTGGCGTCGTCGGCGTGTACCTCCTCGACCCGGACCCCGGTGCGGGCCGTCGCCGACTCGTCCACGGGGTAGTTCTCGAACACCACCATGCTGTCGAACAGCGCCTCGCCGGACGGGACTTCACTCGCTGCCTGAAGGCGGGGCAGGGCGAGGAAGTCGAAGCGGCGGGCGTCGCTCTGCCGCTCCTGGAGGTCGCGCAGCCACGGCAGCACCGGCCCGCCGGGTATGCGGACCCGGGTCGGCACCGTGTTGATGAACATGCCGATCATGCCTTCCACGCCGGGCAGTTCGGCCGGGCGCCCGGAGACGGTGGTACCGAAGACGACGTCGTCGCGTCCGCCGGAACGGGCGAGGAGCAACGCCCAGGCGCCCTCCACCACCGTGTTCACGGTCAGTCCGGCGCGGGCGGCACTCTCCCGCAGCCGCCGCGAGATCCCGGCGTCCAGCTCGTGGTGGACGGCCGCGGCGGAACGGGCGCGGTGGGCCTCGGCGGGCATCCGGTCGTACGGCAGCGGGGTCCGGGCGGTGAACCCGGCGAGGGTGTCGGCCCAGTGCCGCTCCGCCGCCGTCTCGTCCTGCTCCCGCAGCCAGTGCAGGAAGTCCGCGAAGGGACGCCGGACCGGCGGCGCCTGGTCGGGGCCGCCGGTGAGCGCGGCGTAGCGTTCGCACACCTCGGTGAGCAGCTGCCCGGTGCTCCAGCCGTCGAGGACGATGTGGTGGGTGGACCACACGAGCAGCACCTCGTCGCCGGGCAGGGCGGCAAGGGCGAGCCGGGTGAGCGGCGCGGTGCCGAGGTCCATGCCCGCGGCGCGGTCCTCGGCGAGCAGCCGTTCGGTGGCGTCGGCGCGCTCGGCGGGGGTGAGCGTGCGCCAGTCGAGGTGGCGTACGGGCAGTTCGGCGTGGCGGTGGACCACCTGAACCGGGTGCGGCAGGCCGTGCCAGTGGACGCTGGTGCGCAGCGCCGGGGTGCGGTCGGCGACCTGCTGCCAGGCGGCGGCGAAGGCTTGTGGGTCTGCGACGCCGGCCAGGCGTACGGCCGTGCGGTCGAAGTAGGCGTGCTCGGTGTCCACGAGGCCGTGGAAGAGCATGCCGGACTGGAGCGGGGTGAGCGGCAGGACGTCCTCGACGTGCCGGCCCGCACCCAGGAGCCGGTCGAGCTGCGCCTGGCCGAGGCCCACGAGGGGGAAGTCGGAGGGGGTGCGGCCGCCCGCCTCGGGGCGGGCGCAGTGCGCGACGATCTCCCGCAGGGCCGTGAGCATGTCCTCGGCGAGCCGCTGCACGGTCGCCTGGTCGTAGACGGCTGCGGGGTAGGTCCAGCCGAGTTCGAGGCGCCCCTCTTGGACCACGCCGGTGACGTCCAGGAGGTAGGGCCGGAGCTCGTCCGGGTCGGTGTCCCGGCCCGCCGGGGGCAGGGCGTCGCGGAACAAGCCGTCGGCGGTGTCCGCGTCCCATTGGCCGTGGTAGTTGAAGCCGACCTGCGGGGCGGGGGCACCGGCGAGCGGGCTGCCGGGCACGAGGTGGCGCAGGGCGCCGTGGCTCAGGCCGTGCAGCGGCACCGCGCGCAGCTGTTCCTTCACCGAGCGGAGGGTGTCGTGCCAGCCGTCGTGCGGGGCGACGCGCAGGGCGAGCGGGAACTCGGCGGTGAACCAGCCGACGGTCCGCGACAGGTCCAGGTCGGCGAAGAGCTCCTCGCGGCCGTGGCCCTCGACGCCAAGGAGGACGGTGTCGCGTCCGCACCAGTGGGCCAGGGTGCGGCCGAGGGCGCTGAGCAGGACGTCGTTGACCTGGGTGCGGTAGGTGGGCGGCACCTCGCGCAGCAGGGCCGCGGTGGTCGGCGCGTCCAGGGTGACGGTGAGGGTGGTGGCGGTGCCGTGGGTGTTCGGGCCGGGGCGGCCCGCGGGCAGTTCGGCCGGTGCGGTGCCGGTACGGGTCCAGTACGGCAGGTCGGCGTCGAGTGCGCCGGAGCGGGTGTGCCGGTCGAGCCGGGTGGCCCAGTGGCCGTAGGACGTGCCGGTGGGCGGCAGTTCCACGGGCCTGCCGTTCGCCGCCGCGCGCTGGGCGGTCTCCAGGTCCGCGAGCAGGATGCGCCAGGAGACGCCGTCGATGACCAAGTGGTGTGCGGTGACGACGAGTTGGCCGGAGCGTCCCGGGCCTCGGTCGAAGAACAGGACGCGGAAGACGCGCCCGTCGGCGGGGTCCAGGGCGGATTGCGCCTCGTCCGTCAGCCGCTGGACCTCGGCCTCCAACGCCGTGTCGTCCAGGTCCGCCGCGTCGTGCCGGGTGAAGACGCCGTCCGGCGCCTCGGGCAGGACGTCCTGGCGCCAGCCGTCGGCGGTGCGCCGGAACCGGGTGCGCAGGGCGGCGTGGTGGCGTACGAGGGCGTCGGCGGCGGCCCGGAGCGTCGGCCCTGTGGCGTCCGGGGCGAGTGCGAGGCGCTGGGTCATGGTGAAGCGGAGCCGCTGCCCGGGGTCGCGGCCGTCCAGGTACCAGCGCTGGATCGGGGTGAGCGGCGCCTCGGCCGGTTCCTCGGCGGTGTCCTGCGCTGGCGCGGACTCCCTTACGCACAGAGCGAGTTCGGCGACCGTCTGGTGGCGGAAGACGTCCTTGGTGGCGAGGGCGAGTCCGGCCTGCCGGGCGCGCGAGACGATCTGGATGCTGAGGATGGAGTCGCCGCCGAGCGCGAAGAAGTTGTCGCGGGCGCCGACGCGCTCGACGCCGAGCACCTGGGCCCAGATCGCGGCCAGACGCTCCTCCGTGCCCGCCCGGGGGGCGACGTACGGCGTGCCGCTGTCGGGCTGTGCGGGCGGGGCGGGCAGGGCGCGCCGGTCGGTCTTGCCGCTGGTGGTGCGCGGGATGCGGGCCAGCGGGACGAACGCGGCGGGCACCATGTGGTCGGGCAGGGTGCGGCGCAGCGCGAGGCGCAGGGCGTCGGCGGACGGGACGCGGTCGGTGGCGGGCACGACGTAGCCGACGAGCATGAGGCGGCCGGCGTTCTCGCGGGCGGCGACGGCGGCGTCGGCGATGTCCGGGTGGTCCAGGAGGGCGGCCTCCACCTCGCCGGGCTCGATGCGGAACCCGCGGATCTTGACCTGTTCGTCCGCCCGGCCCAGGAACTCAAGGAGCCCGTTGCGGTCCCAGCGAGCCCGGTCACCGGTGCGGTACATCCGCTCGCCGGGCGCCCCGAACGGGTCGGCGAGGAAACGGGCGGCGGTGAGCCCTGGCCGGTCCAGATAGCCGCGGGCCACCTGCGCCCCGGCCAGATACAGCTCGCCGGGTGTGCCGGGCGGCACCGGGCGCAGGGCGCCGTCGAGGACGTACGCGCGCAGGTTGCCGCCGGGGCGGCCGATGACCGGGCGGTCAGGCCGGTCGGCGCAGCGGCCGTAGACGGCATCGACGGTGGTCTCGGTCGGGCCGTACACGTTGTAGACCGCCACGCCCAGGTCCTGTTCGGCGCGTACGAGGTCGCGCCACCCGGCGGGGGTGACGGCCTCGCCGCCGACGAGCAGCAGGCGCGGGTGGTGGCGGTCGGCGTCGAGCAGCCCGGCGGCGGTGAGTTCGCGCAGGTAGGACGGGGTGACATTGACCAGGTCGAGGCGGTCTTCGGCGACCTTGGCGCAGAACGCGCGCGGGTCGAGCCGTACGTCCTCGTCGATCAGGTGGACCTCGTGGCCGAGGGCGAGGAGCAGTGGCCCTTCCCAGGAGGTGTCGAAGGAGAAGGAGGCGCTGAGCGCGGCCCGCAGCCGCCGTCCGTCGGTGGTGTGCGGGGCCAGCAGGCCCTCGCGGTGGTCGTGGCAGAGGTTGACCAGGTTGCGGTGTTCGACGGCGACGCCCTTGGGGCGGCCGGTGGAGCCGGAGGTGTAGATGATGTAGGCGGTGTTCTCAGGGAGCAGGGGCCGGACGCGATCGGTGTCGGTCGGGTCGTGGGCGGGCAGCCGGTCCCAGGGGACCGCGTCGAGGTCGGCCAGCAGGGTGTGCGGGCGGGCGTCGGCGAGGAGGAAGTCCTGCCGTTCGGCGGGGAGTTCGGGGTCCAGGCAGAGCAGGGTGGCGCCCGCCTTGAGGACGGCGAGCACGGCCACCATCAGGTCGCTGGTGCGCGGCAGCCGGACGGCGACCACATCTTCGGTGCCCACCCCTTGGGCGATGAGGTGGTGGGCGAGCCGGTTGGCCCGCTGGTTCAGCGCGGCGAAGTCGAGGGTGGTGTCGCGGGCGGCCAGGGCGGTGTGGTGCGGGGTGCGGGCGGCCTGCGCCTCGAACAGGGCGGGGAAGGTGGTGTCCGGCTCGGGCAGGCGGATGCCCTCGCCCTGGCGCAGTACGCGCTGCCGCTCGTCGTCACTCATCAGCGGCAGCCGGTCCACGCTCTGCCCGGGGTCCGCCGCGACGGCCTCAAGCAGGATGCGCAGTCGGGCGGCGAGGCGTTCGGCGGTGTCGGTGTCGAAGAGGCCGGTGTTGTACTCCAGGTGGGCGGTGAGCCCGTCGTCGCCCTCCACGAAGTCGAAGGCGAGGTCGTAGGTGGCGACACGCACCGGCGGGGTCACCGGCTCCGCCGTCAGACCGGGCAGCCGCAGCGGCTCGGCGCCGAGATTGTGCAGGGCGACCATGACCTGGAACAGGGGGGTGCGGCTGGTGTCGCGTTCGGGTTGGAGGGCGTCCACCACGCGCTCGAAGGGCACCTCCTGGTGGGCGAACGCCTCCAGCGCGGTGTCGCGCACCTCGGCGAGCAGTTCCCGGAAGGGCACACCGGGGCGGACCCGGGCGCGCAGCACCAGCGTGTTGACGAACATGCCGACCAGGTCGTGCAGTTCGGAGCGCTCGCGGCCCGCCGTGACGGTGCCGACGGTGACGTCCTCCTGTCCCGCCCACCGGGCGAGCAGGGTCTGACAGGCCGTCACCAGGGTCATGTAGAGGGTGGCGTCGGCCTCCTGTGCCCGTTCGCGCAGCCGCTCGGTGAGCGCGGCGGGCAGGGTGAAGGTCAGCAGGGCCCCTTCGCGGGTGCGGACGGCCGGGCGGGGCCGGTCGGTGGGCAGCTCCAGCGGAGTCACGCCGTCCAAGGCCTGTCGCCAGTAAGCCAGTTCGTCCTCGGCTCGGCCGGCGCGGGAACGCTGCCAGGCCGCATAGTCGGCGTAGCGCACGGGGAGCGCGGGCAGCCGCGGGCGACGCTCCTCAAGGGCGGCCGTGTACAGCTCGCCCAGGTCCCGGGCGAGCACGCCGACCGACCAGCCGTCGGTGACGATGTGGTGCACGGCAAGGACGAGTACGTGCTCGTCGGGGGCGGACCGGGCCAGGTGTGCCCGCAGCAGGGGGTCTGCGGCCAGGTCGAAGGGGGTGGCGGCGACCCGGTCCACGAGTACGTCAAGGGCGTCGTCGTCCGGGAGGTCCGTCACCGGCAGCTCCACGGCCCGGGGCGGGTGGACGATCTGCCGGGCCCGGCCGTCGTGCTCGGCGAACGTGGTGCGCAGCGCCTCGTGCCGGGCGACCAGGCCGTCCAGGGCGGCGCGCAGGGCGGCCTGGTCCAGCGGACCGCGCAGCCGCAGCACGGACAGGGTCGTGAACTCCGTGCTGCCCGGCTCGAACCGGTCGAGGAACCACAGGCGCTGCTGGGCGTACGACAGGGGTGCCGGGGTGTCCGGGTCGGCGGCCGGGATGACGTCGGCGGTGTCCGCGCCGCCCGGCTCGCCCAGGGCGCCGGCGAGGTCGCGGAGCGTGGAGTGGGTGAACAGCATGCGGGGCGAGACGTCCGTACCGAAGGCGGCGCGCAGCCGGGAGGTGACGCGGACGGCGAGGATGGAGTCGCCGCCGAGGGCGAAGAAGTCATCGTCGGCGCCGACCTCGCCGGTGTCCAGTACGTCAGCCCAGGCGGCGGCGACGAGCCGTTCGGCCGGGGTGCTCGGCGCGGTGCGCGTGCCGTCGGCGGCGAAGCCGTCGGGTCCCGGCGCGGGCAGGGCGCGCCGGTCGAGCTTGCCGTTGGCGGTGAGCGGCAGCGCGGCCATCGGCACATAGGCGGCGGGCACCATGTGCGCGGGCAGCAGCCCTTCGAGGTGGGCGCGGAGTTCGGCGGCGGGCGGCGGCGTGCCGCACTGCCCCGCGCCGGTGCCGGATCCCGTGCCGATGCCTGATCCCGCGCCGGTGCCGACCACGTGGGCGACAAGGCGACGGGTCCCGGCGGAGTCCTCGTACACGCCGACGGCAGCCGCGCCCACGCCCGGGTGGGCGTGCAGGGCGGCCTCGATCTCGCCGGGTTCGATGCGGTAGCCGCGGATCTTGACCTGCTGGTCGGCGCGGCCCAGGTACTCCAGGGTGCCGTCGGCCCGCCAGCGGGCCCGGTCCCCGGTGCGGTACATACGGGTGCCCGGCCGGCCGAAGGGGTCGGCGAGGAAGCGGGTCGCGGTGAGGCCGGGCCGCTTCAGGTAGCCGCGCGCCAGACCCTCACCGGCCACGAACAGTTCGCCCACGGCGCCGGGCGGCACCGGCTGGAGCGTGTCGTCGAGGACGTAGAGCCGCAGGTCGGGTACTCCGGTACCGATGGGGCTGGCGGTGGCGCCGGGGCGGGCGGCCGAGCTGTCGAGACCGGCATAGGTGACGTGCACGGTGGTCTCGGTGATCCCGTACATGTTCACCAGGCGGGGCGCGTTCTCCGGGTGGCGGCCGTACCAGTCGGCGAGCCTGCCCACATCCAGCGCCTCGCCGCCGAAGATCACCGTACGCAGCGCCAACCGGTCCCCGATGTCGGGGAGTTCGGCGTCCGCGCGGATCAGCGGGTAGAACGCGGACGGCGTCTGGTTGAGGACGGTCACCTGCTCATCGGCGAGCAGGCGCAGGAAGTCCTCCGGGGAACGGGCGGTGTCCTCGGGAACGATCACGAGCCGGCCGCCGTGCAGCAGCGGGCCCCACAGCTCCCACACCGAGAAGTCGAAGGCGTACGAGTGGAACAGCGTCCACACGTCGTCGGCCCCGAAGTCGAACCAGTGCCGGGTGCGGGTGAAGAGCCGTACCACGTTGGCGTGCGGGACGACGACGCCCTTGGGGCGGCCGGTGGAGCCGGAGGTGTAGATGGCGTAGGCGGGGCTNTCGGGCAGCGCGCGCCGGGCCGGGCCTCCTGCCGGGCGACTGGCCAGGTCGGCCCGCACCTCCGGGTCGTCGAGAAGCAGAAGGGGTACGTCGGAGACGGCCGTGGTCTGCCGGGTGGTGACCAGAGCGACCGGTGCGGCGTCGGCGAGCAGGTGCCGGACGCGCTCGGCGGGCAGCCGGGGGTCGACGGGCAGGTAGGCGGCGCCGGTCTTGAGGACGGCGAGGACGGCCACGACCAGGTCGGCGGAGCGGGGCAGCGCGAGGGCGACGAACGTCTCGGGCCCGGCGCCGAGTTCGGCGAGTCTGTGGGCGAGGCGGCCCGCCCGGGCGTCCAGGGTGGCGTAGTCGAGCCGTTCGGCGCCGCAGGTGAGCGCCTCGGCGTCGGGGGTGCGGGCGGCCTGGGCGGCGAACAGGGCGTCCAGGGTGTCGGCGGGACGGCCCTCCTCGGTGCCGTTCCAGTCGGTGAGCATCCGCCGCCGTTCCTCGGCGGTGGTCCAGGCGAGTGAGCGCACGGGCCGGTCCGGGTCGTCGGCAAGCTCCGTGAGCAGCAGGCAGAGCCGGTCGGCGAGGGCTCGCACGGTCGCGGCGTCGAAGAGCTGAGGGTCGTAGGCGAGGTCGAAGCCGAACCGCTCGCCCTGGTAGGCCCGCAGCACCAGCGGGAAGTTGGTGGCGTCCCGGGAGGAGACGTCGGCCAGGCGTATCCCGGTCGTGGCCGAACGCGCCTCGTCGAAGGGGTAGTTCTCGAACGCCACCATGCTGTCGAAGAGAGGGCTGCCGGACGGTACGTCGCTCAGCGAGGTCAGCTCGGCGAGCGACACCGCCGCGAACCGCCGCGCCTGCGCCTGTTCCTCCTGGAGCTCCCGGAGCCAGGCGGCGGCGGTGCGCTCGCCGTCCACGCGGACGCGGGTGGGCAGGGTGTTGATGAACATGCCGACCATCGACTCGGCGCCCGGCAGGTCGTCGGGCCGCCCGGAGACGGTGGTCCCGAACAGCACGTCCCGTTCGGCGCTGTAGCGGGACAGGAGCAGCGCCCAGGCGCCCTGCACCACGGTGCCGAGGGTGAGTCCGGCCGTCCGGGCGGTGTGGGCGAGGCGGGCGGAGACCTCGTCGGACAGTCCGCACGTGTGCACGTCGGCGGAGCGGGTCTCGTGGCCGGGGCGCCGGGTTCGGTCCACGGGCAGCGGGGTCGGGGTCGCGAACCCGTCGAGGACGGTCCGCCAGTGCGCGTGGGCGGCCTCGGTGTCCCGGTCGGCCAGCCAGCGGACGTAGTCGCCGAACGGCCTGCGGGCCGGGGGCCGGGGCTCGGCGCCGGTGGTGAGCGCCGCGTACTCCTCGGACACGTCGGTGAGCACCTGGGCGAGGCTCCAGCCGTCCAGGATCAGGTGGTGGGAGGTCCACAGCAGGTGCAGCCGGGCGTCGGGGAGCCGGACGAGGGTGAGCCGCATCAGGGGCGCGGTGCCGAGGTCGAGGCCGCGGGCGAGGTCGTCGGCGCGCAGCCGCTCCAGGCGCTCGGCCCGCTCCGCCGCGTCCAGTGCGCGCCAGTCCAGCTGGGCGACGGGCACCTCGACGCGGCGGTGCACGACCTGGAGCGGCACCGGGACGCCCTCCCACACCACCGAGGTGCGCAGGGCGGGCGTGCGGTCGGTGACCCGCTGCCAGGCCAGGGCGAGGGCGTCCGGGTCGCTCACGCCCTCGAGGAGCAGTGCGGCCTGGTCGACGTACACGTCGTCCTCCCCGCCGACGAGCCGGTGGAAGAGCATGCCTTCCTGGAGCGGAGTGAGCGGCAGCAGGTCCTCGACGTCCCGGCCGTCGCCGACGAGCCGGTCCACGCCGGCCTGGTCGAGGCGGGCCAGCGGGAAGTCGGAGGGCGTACGCCCGCCCGCGCCGGGACGGGCGCAGTGCTCGGCGATGGCGGCGAGCGCCCCCACCATGCCGTCGGCCAGCTCCCGGACGGTGTCCTCGCGGTGCACCTGGTCGCTGTAGTGCCAGGTGATCTCCAGTTGGCCGTCGGTCACCAGGGCGGACACGTCCAGGAGGTGGTCAAGCGGCGCGTCGGGGTCCATGTCCCGGCCGGGGACGTCGGCGACGGGCGTGAAGTCGCCTCCGGCGGACGCCTCCCACTGCCCGTGGTAGGTGAAGCACACGTCGGGCAAGGGCAGTTGGCCGAGCGCGCGGGCCTCGGGGCGGGGTGAGCCGAGGTGGCCGAGCGCCTGGTAGCCGAGGCCTCGGCGGGGCACGGCGCGCAGCCGCTCCTTGACGGACTTGAGGGTGACCGCCCAGTCGTCCGGTCCCGCAGGGGTCAGGGTGACCGGGTACTGGGTGGTGAACCAGCCGACCGTACGGGACAGGTCGGCGCCCTCGTCCAGTTCCTCCTCGCGGCCGTGGCCCTCCAGGGCGACGGTCACCCGGTCGGCGCCCGTCCAGTCGGCCAGTACGCGGCTCAGCGCGCTCAGCAGCACGTCGTTGACCTGGGTGCGGTACGCGCCCGGTACCCGCCGCAGCAGCGCCTCGGTCGTGTCCCGGTCCACGCGCGTACGGACGGTGTGCACGGATCCGGCGAGCGGGGTGCCGGGCAGGTCGACGGGGAGCGGGGTGCGCGGCACCTCCGTCTCCTGCGTCCAGTGGGGCAGGTCGTCGTCGAGGTCTCCGGCCAGGACCCGTTCGGTGAGGGTGCGCGCCCAGTCGGCGAACGGGGTGTGTTCGGGCTCGGGCGCGGGTTCCTCCCCGGCAGCGGCCTGCCGGTAGGCGTGCTCCAGGTCGGCGAGCAGGACGCGCCAGGAGACGCTGTCGACCGCCAAGTGGTGGGCGGTAACGAAGAGTTGGGGCCGTTCGCCGCCGGTCAGCAGGGCCGCGCGCAGCAGGGCGCCGGTCGCCGGGTCCAGGGCGGCGC
>NZ_WMBF01000836.1:0-1271 GCF_019400875.1 Streptomyces anatolicus
TCCCCCGTGTCCCCCGGTCTTTTGGCTTTGTGGTCTCGCGGTGAGATGTCGTGCATAGGTCAGGACTTGGCCGCGTCCGCCGCGTCGTCCGCGTCGTCCGCGGTGCAGTGGTAAAGCGTCGGCGAGCGCCCCTCACCGGCGCGAGCACCGGCACCGTAGGTCGCGGGGTCGACCTCGGTGCAGGCCGACCTCACCCACGTGCTGATCTTCGAGTTCTCCGCTCCCGTCTCACGGGTCAGCGCGAACCTGACGTCACCGGCGGCGACGAGTTCCTGGTACTCGGCGAGCGACAGGGCGTCGCCGTGCATGCCGGCGATGGGGAGGACGGGCACCCCCTCGGCGTAGATGTACGGGGCCGCGCCCATCGCCGTCTCGGCGGACATGGCGTATTTCGCGTCGCCGTTGTGCTTCTGGACGTAGGCGAGGAGCTTGCTCTCCGCGGCGGTCAGCGAGGTGCGCGTGCCCTGCCCGAGGAGCCTCCCGGTGCCCGCGCTCTCGGGCCGCGGGCCGGCTGACGCGTCGAACGCCGAGCCCGCGTAACGCTCGTTCAGCACGGACAGGGACCACGCCGTCGGCGCGGCGAACATGGCCACGCACCCTGCCAGCAGTCCGGTGATCCCGGCCCGGCGGACGTTCCCCGGCGGGAAGCCGAGGGCCAGCACGGCGACGAGCGTGGCCACGACGACGAGCGGGATGAGCCAGGGCGCGAAGTCCGTGTAGTCGTAGGCCAGATGGACCGTCCAGGCGACTTGGACGGCGATGGCCGCGGGCAGCACCCAGGCCCTTCGGCCACCGGGCGCGGCCCGGTGCGCGCGCCACAGGGCAACGGTCCCCGCAGCGGACAGCGCGGCGATCGGGGGCGCGAGGATGGAGAGGTAGGCGGTGTGGAAGAGGTTGCCGAGGGCGCTGAGCACGAAGGCCGCCGTGACCAACCAGATGCCCCACATCAGGAATCCCGCGCGGGCCGGATGGGTGCGGGCGCTCTTGCGGTGCGTCGCGAGACCCATGACCAGGGCGATCACGGCGAGCGGATAGAGCCAGCCGATCTGCGGGGCCAGGGGGTTGCGCAGGAGCTTGAGCCAGAGGGAGGCGTCGGAAATGGGCTTCGAGGGCGCCCAGGTGCCGGGCCCCCCTTGCTGTCCCTGCTGCCCTTGCTGTCCCTGCTGCCCTTGTTGTCCCTGCTGCCCCTGCTGCCCGCCTTCGGCTCGCCCCTTCTGCCCGTCTCCGGACTGCCCCTCACGCCCCTGCTGCCCCTCCTGCCTCTCCCCGGA
>NZ_WMBF01000114.1:0-16402 GCF_019400875.1 Streptomyces anatolicus
TCGCCGAGGGGCTGGCCGCCGAGACCGTGCCGACCGGGGTCGGGGAGCGGTGGGGCGCGCCCTGGGGGACCAGCTGGTTCCGGGTGAGCGGGACCGTGCCGAAGGAGTGGGCGGGGAAGAGCGTCGAGGCCATCCTCGACCTCGGCTTCGACGAGAACATGCCGGGCTTCCAGTGCGAAGGGCTCGTCTACCGCCCCGACGGCACCCCGGTGAAGGGCCTCAACCCGCGCAACCAGTGGGTGCGGATCGCCGCGCCCGCCGAGGGCGGCGAAGAGGTGCGGCTGCACATCGAGGCCGCCTCCAACCCCGTCATTCTCGACTACCACCCCTTCCTGCCCACCCAGTTGGGCGACAAGGAGACCGCGGGCAGCGAACCCCAGTACAGGCTGGAGCGCATGGACCTCGCCGTCTTCGACGAGACGGTGTGGCAGCTCGTCATCGACCTGGAGGTGCTCGGCGAGCTGATGCGGGAGCTGCCCGAGGACAGCGGGCGGCGCTACGACATCGTGCGCGCGGTCGGCCGCGCGCTAGACGCCGTAGACCTCCAGGACGTGAACGGCTCGGCGGCCGCCGCCCGCGCCCGGCTCGAAGGGGTCCTGAGCGCACCCGCCGAACCCTCCGCACACTGCGTCAGCGCCGTCGGACACGCCCACATCGACTCCGCGTGGCTGTGGCCGCTGCGCGAGACGGTGCGCAAGGTGGCGCGTACGACGTCGAACATGACCGCGCTCATCGAGGACGAGCCGGACTTCGTCTTCGCCATGTCCCAGGCGCAGCAGTGGGCCTGGATCAAGGAGCACCGGCCCGAGGTGTGGGCGAAGGTGAAGAAGGCGGTCGCCGACGGGCGGTTCGTGCCCGCGGGTGGCATGTGGGTCGAGTCGGACACGAACATGCCGGGCTCGGAGGCGATGGCCCGTCAGTTCGTGCACGGCAAGCGGTTCTTCCTCGACGAGTTCGGCGTGGAGAACGACGAGGCGTGGCTGCCGGACACCTTCGGCTTCGCCGCGGGTCTTCCGCAGATCATCAAGGCGGCGGGCTCCAAGTGGCTGCTCACGCAGAAGATCTCGTGGTCGCAGACGAACCGCTTCCCGCACCACACCTTCAACTGGGAGGGCATCGACGGCACGCGGATCTTCACGCACTTCCCGCCCGTCGACACCTACAACTGCTCCATGAAGGGCAGCGAGATCGCCCACGCGGCGAAGAACTTCAAGGACAAGGGAGTCGCCCGGCACTCGCTCGCGCCGACCGGCTGGGGCGACGGAGGCGGCGGCACCACCCGCGAGATGATCGCCAAGGCGGCGCGGCTGCGGGACCTGGAGGGCTCGGCGACCGTCCGCTGGGAGACGCCGGAGCAGTTCTTCGAGAAGGCCGAGGCCGAGTACCCGAACGCCCCCGTCTGGGTCGGCGAGCTGTACCTGGAGCTGCACCGGGCGACCCTCACCAGCCAGGCCGGCACCAAGCAGGGCAACCGCCGCAGCGAGCACCTGCTGCGGGAGGCGGAGCTGTGGGCGGCCACGGCGGCCGTGCGGTGCGCCGAATTCACGTACCCGTACGAGCAGTTGGTCCGGATCTGGAAGACGGTCCTGCTCCACCAGTTCCACGACATCCTGCCCGGCTCCTCCATCGCCTGGGTGCACCGCGAGGCCCGTGCGACCTATGCGGCGCTCGCGCGGGAGCTGACCGGCATCATCGAGGCGGCGCAGCGCGCCCTCGTCGGCGAGGGCGACAAGGAGCTGGTCCTCAACTCCACGCCGCACACCCGTGACGGCGTCCCCGCGGGCGGCGCCCGCCCCGCGGTGATCGAGGGGCAGGCCGCTGTCACCCCGCGCGGCGACGGCGGTTTCGTCCTCGACAACGGCCTCCTGCGGGTCGAGATCGACGCGCGGGGCCTGGTCGTCTCCGCGTACGACCTCAAGGCGGACCGCGAGACCATCGCGCCCGGCGCGGCGGCGAACCTGCCGCAGATCCACGCCGACTTCCCGAACATGTGGGACGCGTGGGACGTGGACGAGTTCTACCGCAACACCGTCACGGACCTCACGGAGGCCGACGAGGTCGTGGCGGCGGAGGGCGCGGCGGGCGGGGGCGCGGCCGTCCGGGTCGTACGCACCTTCGGAGACTCGCGCATGACGCAGGTCCTGTCGCTGGCGCCGGGCGCGCGGCGGCTCGAGATCGACACCGAGGTCGACTGGCACGAGACGGAGAAGTTCCTCAAGCTCGCCTTCCCGCTGGACATCCACGCCGAGCGGTACGCGTCGGAGACCCAGTTCGGGCACTTCTACCGGCCCACGCACACCAACACGAGCTGGGAGGCCGCCAAGTTCGAGGCGTGCAACCACCGCTTCGTGCACATGGAGGAGCCGGGCTGGGGTGTCGCGCTGGTCAACGACTCGACGTACGGCCATGACGTGACCCGGGCCGTCCGCGGCGACGACGCCGGTACGACGACGACCGTCCGCGTCTCGCTGCTGCGCGCCCCGCGCTTCCCCGACCCCGAGACCGACCAGGGCGTGCACCGCTTCCGGCACGCGCTGGTGCCGGGCGCGGCGATCGGCGACGCGGTGCGCGAGGGGTACCGCGTCAACCTGCCCGAGCGGCGGGTGAGCGGCGGCTCGGAGGTGGCGCCGCTGGTGACGGTCGACAACGACGCCGTGGTCGTCACGGCGGTCAAGCTCGCCGACGACGGCAGCGGTGACGTCGTCGTCCGCTTCCACGAGGCCCACGGCGGGCGGGCGAGGGCGACGCTGACGGCGGGCTTCGAGGCGACCTCGGTCACCGTGACCGACCTGCTCGAACGCCCGCTCGCGGACGCCGTGACCCCGGAGCTGGCGGGCGGTGCGGTGCCGGTGCGGCTGCGGCCGTTCGAACTGGTGACGTTGCGGTTCGGGCGGAGCTGAGGGGGCGGGGGAGCCGCCCCCCCCCCGGGCGCCAAGAGGCCGTCGGTGGCACGGCACGCCGCGTCTACCGCCTCTGAGCGGGCGTGGCGAGCCGTGTCGGTGCCAGGAACTCGCGGACGTAGGTGCGCTTCCAGCAGGCTCCCGTCTCCCGCAGCTCGCGCCGGCTCGTGTACTCGTAGCGGTAGAGGCGGGCGCGGATGTACGTCGGCGGGGACTCGGGCGGAAAGGGCGAGTGGCGCAGCAGGCGCAGCGTGTCGCGGTCGCCGTCGAGCAGGCGCTCCACCAGCGGGCCGAACCACGAGCCGGCGTAGGCGGGGGAGAGCGCGGCGAACCACATCATCCAGTCAAGCCGCAGGTGGTACGGGGCGAACTGGCGCGGCCAGCGGTGCGGATCGCCGGGCTTGCCCTTGAACTCGTAGGGGAGCCACGCGGAGTCCTCGCGCGGGTGCGGGTCCGCCGTGCCCTCCACGACGATCTCCTGGCGGATCCGGCTGACGCTGCCGAACGCGCCGTACGCGTTGACGAGGTGCAGCGGGTCGAACGAGCGGTTCATGACCTGTCGGCGGGAGAGCAGATTGCGCACCGGGCGGTAACTGAGCGCCAGCAGCAGCGCGGTGACGGCGATGACCACGACCTCGTACCAGAGCGGGGCGGGCGCGAACCGCGGCGGCGTGTGCCAGGGGGAGAAGTCGACCGCGGACACCGCGACGACGATCGTGATCCAGTTCAGCCAGGCGAAGTTGCCGGACAGGACGAGCCACAGCTGGGTCACGATCATCAGACAGGCCGCGCCCGACGCCACCGGCTGTGGGGTGAACAGCAGGAAGGGTACGGCGAGTTGGGTGACGTGGTTGGCCGCGACCTCCATCCGGTGCACGGGCTTGGGCAGGTGGTGGAAGAACCAGCTCAGCGGGCCCGGCATCGGCTGCGTCTCGTGGTGGAAGTACAGGCAGGTGAGTTCGCGCCAGCACGCGTCGCCGCGCATCTTGATCAGGCCCGCGCCGAACTCCACGCGGAAGAGCACCCAGCGCAGCAGGAGGAGGATCAGGACGGGCGGCGCGACCTCGTCGTTGCCGAGGAAGACGGCGAGGAAGCCCACCTCGAGGAGCAGTGACTCCCAGCCGAAGCCGTACCAGGTCTGTCCCACGTTCACGACGGAGAGGTAGAGCGCCCAGGGGATCAGCCACAGCACCATCGCGCCCCACAGCGGAAGCAGGCCGTCGGCGCCCGCGAGCAGCGCCACCGCCACCGCGCAGCCCGTCCACGCGCAGAGCGCGAAGAACCGGTCCGAGTAGTGGAGCTGGAACAGGCTCGGCGCCCGCCGGAACGGCACGCGCTCCACATACCTCGGCACCGGCAGCATCCCGCGCTCCCCGATCAGCGCCCGGAACTGCAGGGCGGCCCCCAGGAACGCCACCAGATAGAGCGCGGCCAGGCCCTTCTGGAAGATCAGCCGGCCCATGTCGTACACGTCCGCCGTGAACCACTCCACGCCACCATTGTGACGCTGGGTGAGCCGCTTCGGCTTGCGAGGCGCCCCGGGCCCCCGCAGACAATGACGGAGACCTCGCGGACGAAGCGGGGCACATCACCCGGCAATGGCGGGAGAACCCGTGCGCGCACCCACCAGGACCTACGCGACGACCTTCGCGATATCCGCGGCCCTCGCGGTCGCGGGCTGCTCGGGCGACGGCGACAAGAAAGCCGCTGACGGCGGCCGCGAACTGTTCATGCAGCCCGTCGCCGCACAGGGCCCCGACCCGTTCACCGACTCCACCGCGAAGGCCGCCGCGAGCCCGCCGCCCGTCACCCGTTCGCCGCAACCCTCGCCCACCGGGTCCGCCACCCCGCAGGGCACCCGAACCCTCTCTGGCGGCACGCCGGGCCTGTACGGCGGCACACGCTCCGTCGGCAGCTGCGACGTCGACAAGCAGGTGCGGTTCCTCACCGCCGACCGGGCCAAGGCCCGGGCTTTCGCCCAGGTGTCCGGCATCGACCAGGCGGCGATCCCCGGCTATCTGCGCGGCCTGACGCCCGTCGTGCTGCGGGCCGACACCCGCGTGACCAACCACGGCTTCCGGGGCGGTTCCGCGACGGGCTACCAGTCCGTACTCCAGGCGGGCACGGCCGTCCTGGTCGACGAGCGGGGACTGCCCCGCGTGCGGTGCGCCTGCGGGAACCCGCTGAAGCCGCCGGTCGCCTTCAAGGGCACGCCCCGCCACAACGGCCGCCCCTGGAGCGGATATCAGCCGGCGCGCGTGATCGTGGTGACCCCCGCCCCGCAGCCGATCATCAACATCACCCTCGTGAACATCGTCGACAACACCTGGATCGAGCGGAAGGTCGGCGACGAGCACGGCCGCCAGGACCGGCCGACCAAGCCGCCGGTGCCGCCGACCCCGACGCCCGTCGACCCGCACAGCTCCCTCCACCCGGACAAGTCCCTCGACCCCGAGGAGTCCACGGACGAGGGGGAGACCCCCGGCCCCACAGAGCCCGACGAGGACTCCGACCGCAGCCGGGACCCCGGCCAGGACCAGCCGGACGAGGACGTCTCTCCCGACGACCCCGGCACCACATCGGCCGACTGCCCCAGCCCCTCCGAACTGACGGGCACCTCCGACGAGTTCTCGTCGCCGCTCCCGCCCGGCTGCCCCTCCCCGGAGCGGCGTGTGCCGGACACCCCGTCGCTGCCGGACGGCACCACCGACGTACCGCAGGAGCAGCCCGACACCGGAGGCCCGGTGCCCGACGACCCCTATCTGTCCGAGAATCCCCTCTCCGACAGCGATCCGGACACCTTCGACAGCTGACCGGGCACCGCCACGCGCCCGGTCGGGCGGCGGGCCCGGGCCCGCGAACCAGTCAGGTGGCCGACGGCGCGGCCACGCCGATCGGGCCAATCGTTCCCCGGCGCTCGTGTCGCTGGTGTCCCACCCGTCACCGCCGTCCATTCACGGGAATCGCAACTGCGTTCTGGAAAACTGTTGAGTTCACTCATCAGGCATATGTGCGAGAGTTTTCGGCGCATATGGAGTGCGGACGTCCGATTGTTTGGAGCGTGGCGCATTCGCGACGGTAATAGGGCGGCATCGAGTCAAATAGCGCTGGTGGTTGATTTTCATATATGGCAGAGTCGTCGCACGGGCGGCAGGTCAAGTCAGGGGAATTGATCCAGCTGGCCGCCCGACCGGTCAAGGGTCAGCCGTCAGGCACGGGGGAGAAGTCGGCTCATGAACTTGGTGGAACGTGGTGACGAATTCTCGATCATGGAGAGCATGCTCGACTCATGTGCGGTCGGGCATGGCGGAGTCCTTCTGGTAAGCGGCCCGGTGGCCAGTGGGAAAACCGCGCTCCTGCGTGCCTTCGGTGACCGCGCGACCGCCGCCGGCGCGCTGTACCTGCAGGCCACGGCGTCGGAGGCGGAGAGCGAGTTGCCCCTTGGCGTGATGGGGCAACTCCTGCTCGGCGCCGGACTTCTCGGCGCGGATTCCCGGCGCGCGGCCCGCCTTTTCGGCCTTGTCGCGGACGCCGCGCAGTCCCGGGGGCAGGGCGAGCTGCCCGATGTGGCGAGGAACGAGATCCCCGAACTCTGCGGGATTGTCCTCGGAAAAGCCAGAGAAACCCCAGTGGTGCTCGGCATCGACGATGTGCACCACGCCGACAGGCAGTCCTTGGAATGCCTCCTCTACCTGGCCCGCCGACTCGACATCAGTCGCATTCTGGTCGTCCTGGGGGAGAACAGCGGCTTCCTGGCCGGTAATACGCGACTGCGCGTCGATTTACTGCGCCTCTCCGGATGCCGCAATATCAGGCTCCGCCCGCTCCAGCGGCAAGGAGTGGCCGAAATGATCTCAGGGTGCGGTGGAGCGGGGTGGCGGACGCGCAAGCTCGTCACACAGCTCCACCAGATGGGCGGCGGCAGCCCGCTGCTGACCCGGGCGCTGATCGAGGACCACCGCACCTCGTGCGCCGCCGACGGACCCGGCACCGCCGAAGGGACGGGGGCCACCCGCGGCCCCGGCACGGACCTGGTACCCGGCGAGGCCTTCGTGCAGGCCGTCGCCACCGCCCTGTACCGCAGCGACCTGGCGACGCGGCGCACCGCGTGGGCGCTGGCCGTGGCGGGCCCCGACGTGTCCCTCGCCGAACTGGTGGAAGTCCTCGGCGACAGCCGCGAATCCCTCCACCGCAGCCTGCGCGCGCTGAACGACGCGGGGCTGCTCGACGCCGGGTGGTTCCGCCACGACGCCGGACGCACCGCGGTCCTGCGGAGCATGGACCCCGCCGACCGCTCCCGCCTGGAGGCCCGCTTCGCCCAGGTCCTGCACGAGCACGGCGCGGCCGCGACCGTCGTCGTCCAGCACCTGATGGCGGCCGGCACGGTCGACGCCCCCTGGGCCCTGCGCACCCTCATCGAGGCCGCGGAGCGGGCCCTCGCCGACGACGAGGTCGACCTGGCCCTCGCCTGCCTGCGGGTCGCCCGCGACGCGCGCACCGACACCCGCCAGGCCCTGGAGATCAGGGCCGCCCTCACCCGGGCCGCCTGGCGGGTCAACCCCTCCAGCGTCGCCCAGCATCTGCCCGAACTGTTCACGGCCGCGCTCGACGGCCGCCTCGGCACCCGCGACGCCGACGAACTCGTCGGTCACCTCCTCTGGTTCGGCCAGGTGAAACGGGCCCTGGACGTCCTGCGCGCCGCCGAACAGCACGGCACCGAGCCCTTCGGGCACCCCGGGTCCGGCACCCCCCACCGGCACGACTGCCCGCGCCGCTGGATGACGTACGCCTATCCCGGACTCCCCGCCTCCGCCCGCGCCTGCCTCGGCGACGACCCCGAACACGAGACGCCGGAGCACGCCGCCCCCGAGCACGCCCCGCGCCGGGCCCGCAGCCCCCACCAGCGGGCGGCGACCCTGATGAAGGCCGTACTCGACGGGGCGCGAGGGACACAGGGGACGCGCGGGGCGCGCAGGGCCGCGGGGACGGACGAGGAAGTGGTCGTCAGGGCCGAGCAGATCCTGCAGAGCACCCGCCTCGACGACAGCACCCTGACCGCGCTCCTCACCGCGCTGAACTCCCTGCTCCTCGCCGACCGCCTCGACATCGCCGCCTACTGGTGCGAGACCCTTCGCGAGGAGGCCGCCGAGCGGCGCGCCCCCATGTGGCAGGCGCTGCTCACCTCGGCCAAGGCCCGCATCGAGCTGCGTACGGGCGCGCTCGCCGCCGCCGACGAGTCGGCGCGCTCGGCGCTCACGCTGGTCCCCGCCGACGGCTGGGGCGTCGCCGTCGCCTCGCCCCTCGCCACGTCCGTGTACACCAGGACCGCCATGGGCCGGCTCGACGAGGCGGCCGCCCAGCTGAGCGTCCCCGTCCCCGACCCCGCGTTCCAGACCCCCGACGGCCTGCTCTACCTCCGGGCCCGCGGCCACCACTACCTCGCCGCCGGGCGCCCGTACGCCGCGCTCGACGACTTCCTCACCTGCGGGGACCTCATGACGCGCTGGGAGTTCGACCTGCCCGCCCTCGTGCCCTGGCGCACGGACGCCGCCGAGGCGCATCGGGCGCTCGGCGACACCGGCCGCGCCCGCGCGCTGGCCGAGGAGCAACTGGCCCTGGTGGGGCGGAGGAACGGCTGGGCGCGAGCCGCCTCCTTGCGCGTGCTCGCGAGCACCTTGAGCGCCGGGCACCGGCCGCCGCTGCTCGGCGAGGCCATCGAGATCCTGCGGGACCGCGGGCACCGGCTCGAACTGGCCGGGGCCACCGACGAGCTGGCGCGGGCGCAGCGGGAACTGGGCAAGAGCGGCCAGGCCCGCGCCCTGGCCCGCAAGGCCCAGCGGCTCGCCGAGGAGTGCGGCATGCCCGTGCCCCCGGCGCGGCCCGCCGACGCCCGAGGGCCGCACCCCGCCGAACAGCCGTGGTCGTCCGGGAGCCGCCGACATCCCGACGAACTCAGCAACGCCGAGCTGAGAGTGGCCACGCTCGCCGTCCGTGGCCACACCAACCGGCAGATCGCCGACAAGCTCTGCATCACGATCAGCACCGTCGAGCAGCATCTGACCCGCGCCTACCGCAAACTCGACGTGCAGCGGCGCGCCGACCTCGCGGCGAAGCTCAGCCCCCTGGCGGGGCCGGGCGGCCGTGAAGGGCCCGCGACGCGTGACGCCTGCGACCGGCTGCACGTGGGATAGGCGGAGGAGGAGCACGGTTGTCGTTTCTACGCGGCGGGTGGTCACACCGCGGTCCGAGGATCTGTGACCGGCACACAGGAAAGCGCCGAGACGGTAAGGGCCAAGGCGGAAAGCGCCGAGCACGGGACCGCGGCCGGCGCTGTGACCGGTGCGTGACGCAGGATCGGGCAACGTGGACTTCATGATCAGTTCCCGGATCCCCTGCCCGCCGCCCGTGGCGCGCCCGGCGAGGGGTGGACGATGAGGGTCTTGGTGGTCGAGGACCACGCCGAACTGGCGCAGTCCGTGGCGCGGGTGCTGCGCCGGGAGGGGATGGCCGTCGACGTCGTACACGACGGCCTCGACGCCCTGGAGCGCACCTCCGTGACCGACTACGACGTGGTCGTGCTCGACCGCGACCTGCCCGGCGTACACGGCGACGAGGTGTGCCGGAAGCTCGCCGAACAGCCGTTGCAGGCACGGGTGTTGATGCTGACCGCCTCCGGCACCATCGCCCACCGGGTGGAGGGCTTCAGCCTCGGCGCGGACGACTACCTGCCCAAGCCGTTCGCGTACGCCGAACTGGTCGCCCGCATCCGGGCGCTCGCCCGCCGCTCGCAGCCCGCGCTGCCCCCGGTCCTCGTCCGGGGCGACCTGAGACTCGACCCGGCGCAGCGCGTCGCGTCGCGCGCCGGGGAGCGACTGCCGCTGACCCCCAAGGAGTTCGCGGTCCTGGAGTACCTGCTCGCCGCCCAGGGCCGGGTCGTGTCGGCCGAGGAACTCCTTGAGCGGGTGTGGGACGAGGCGACGGACCCGTTCACCACCACCGTCAAGGCGACGATCAACCGCCTGCGGCCCAAGCTCGGCAACCCGCCCGTCATCGAGACCATTCCTCGGGGCGGCTACCGGATTTGAGGGACCCATGCGCCTGCCCTCGCTCGCCACCCTGGCACCCGCGGCCCGGCGCCGTCTGACGCCCCGCCGGGTGGGTGTACGCCTGACGCTGCTGTACGGCGCGCTGTTCCTGGTCTCCGGGGCGATCCTGCTCGCCATCACCTACGTGCTGGTCGCCCGCTCGCCCGGCGGTGACCTCCTCGTCGGGGGCGCGGACGGCGAACTCCTCACCGCCCCGGGCGGCACCCCCGCCGAAGAGGGCGTTCCCGGCGCCCAGGCCCCCCTCGCCCCCGGTGACCTGGCGGCGCAACTGCGCGCGCAGGCGGACCGCCAGCGCCACGCCGCCCTGCGCCAGCTGCTCGTCCAGTCCGGGATCGCCCTCGCCCTCATGGTCGTCGTCTCCGCCGCGCTCGGCTGGCTCGTCGCCGTACGGGCCCTGCGCCCGCTGCGTACGATGACCGGCACCATCCGGCGCATCTCCGCGCACAACATCCACGAGCGGCTGGCCGTACGGGGCCCCGCGGACGAGCTGAAGGTCCTCGCCGACACCGTCGACGGACTCCTCGGCCGGCTCGACGCGGCGCTCGACTCCCACCGGCGTTTCGTCGCCAACGCGGCCCACGAGCTGCGCACCCCGCTCACCCTGGAACACGCACTGCTCGAAGAGTCCCTGATCGACCGCGAGGCCACCACCGAATCGTTCCGGGCCAACTTCGAACGCCTCCTCGCCATCAGCGAACAGCAGGCCCGGCTCCTGGAGTCGCTGCTCACCCTCTCCAGCAGCCAGCACGGCCTGGAGCACAGGGAGCCGCTTGACGTCTCCCTCATCGCCGAGTGGGTCCTGCACGCCGCACGCCCCGAGATCGAACGGCGGGAGCTGCGCGCCGAACCGGTGATCGGGCCCGCGGCCGCCATGGGCGACCCCGTCCTCGTCCAGAGCCTGCTGGCCCACCTCGTCGACAACGCCGTACGCCACAACACCCCCGGCGGACACCTGGAGATCGCCACCCGCACCCGGGGCGGCCGCGCCGTCGTCACCGTGGCCAACTCGGGGCCGCCGGTACCGCCCGAGCAGGTGCAACGGCTCTTCGAACCCTTCCAGCGGCTCGGCCGCACCGCGAGCGAGGGCCATGGGCTCGGTCTGGCGATCGTCCACGCCGTCGCCGTCGCCCACGAGGCCGGGATCAGCGCACGGGCCCGTGCGGGGGGCGGACTCGCGGTGGAAGTCGCCTTTCCCGCGCCGCCGGACCACGCCGGCGGACACGGAATGGATATTGCGCAGTTGGACAACGGCACGGGACTTCGTTGAGGAAAATCCACCGCACTTCTACGGTGGTACGGCGACGGCGATGAATCCCCCATGCATCGCCGAACGAATTCCGTTCCGCTCGCTCAACCCATTTTGCTCCAGCCGCTGATCCATTCACCCGGGAATTCCCCGAGGAGGACCCCTTGGTCGTCGTGATGGCCCCGGAGGCCACACAGAAGGACGTGGACGCAGTCGTCGAACTGGTGCGCAGGGCGGGCGGGGACGCGTTCGTCAGCCGCGGCGTGACCCGCACCATCGTCGGTCTCGTGGGGGACGTGGACGCCTTCGCCGCCCTCAACCTGGCGCACCTGCGCGGGGTCCTCGACGTCGTGCGGATCTCGGTGCCGTACAAACTGGTCAGCCGCGAGCACCACGTCGACAGGACCGTGGTCACCGTCGCGGGCGTGCCCATCGGCCCCGACACCCTGACCGTCATCGCGGGCCCCTGCGCCGTGGAGACCCCCTCGCAGACCCTCGCCGCCGCCCTGCTCGCCAAGGCCGCGGGCGCCTCGCTGCTGCGGGGCGGGGCCTTCAAACCCCGCACCTCCCCCTACGCCTACCAGGGCCTCGGCGAGAGCGGGCTGCGCATCCTCGCCGACGTCAAGGCCGAGACCGGACTGCCGCTGGTCACCGAGGTCATCGACCCGGCCGGCGTCGAACTGGTCGCGCCCTACGCCGACATGCTCCAGATCGGCACCCGCAACATGCACAACTTCGCCCTGCTCCAGGAGGTGGGCGCGGCCGGCATGCCCGTGCTGCTCAAGCGCGGGTTCGGCGCCACGATCGAGGAGTGGCTGATGGCCGCCGAGTACATCGCGCAGCGCGGCAACCTCGACATCGTGCTGTGCGAGCGCGGCATCCGCACCTTCGAGACCGCCACCCGCAACACCCTGGACATCAGCGCGGTGCCGGTCGTCCAGCGCCTCTCCCACCTGCCGGTGATCGTGGACCCCTCGCACTCCGGAGGCCGCAGGGACCTCGTGCTCCCGCTCACCCGTGCCGCCCTCGCCGCGGGCGCCGACGGCGTCATGATCGACGTACACCCTGACCCCGGAACGGCGCTCTGCGACGGCGACCAGGCCCTGACCCGGCCGGAGATCGACGAGGTGGCCGACGCCATCGCCCGGCTGTCGCCGCTGGTAGGCCGCCTGCCCGCACGGCCACCGGCCGAAGTGCGGGCCGGTAGGGGTGAATAGGGGTGGCGGAACCTGTGAGCGCGCTATTAGTGAGGGGTACCAGCACCGAAAGCGCGTTGTTAGGGTAAGTGTGTCCGGTCGGCGGGGAATTTCCCCACGATCGCACATCCGGCGAAATGTTCGACCCGGTTTCATCGGACGAGGCAAGCCGGTCCGGTGAGGCAGGACGGAGAGGGCGCACACCTGCGCGCTGCGCCCCTTCGCCGCACCTCCGGAAAGAACACGCCGTGCAATCCGGGAGAACGACGTCTGCGGGGCGCGCAGCGCATTCACTTCAGGGGATCACTTCAGGGGCCCTCGACGAAGGGCGGACGCGTACGAGGCGCGACCCACGCGATCCATCGACGCGACCCATCCGGGAGACGCGGCCCGGCCGGATCGGCCCGGCGGCCGCGGGAGGGGCGCGGCGATGCGGTGTGAGTCGTCCCAGTGTGCCGGGACGCACACCCACGGGGGACATCAGAGCTTGAGGGGGAGTTGAGTTGGCAACACCTGGGCACGAACAGTTCGACCGACTAATGGTCGTCGAGGTCGAGATCGGCTCGCTGTCGACGGCGGATTCACCGCGTACGTCCGGAGTCGACCCGGACCACGTGGAGGCACTGGCGGTCGTGGAGACCCCGCTGCCGCCCATCACCGTGCACCGGTCCACGATGCGGGTCATCGACGGCCTGCACCGGCTGCGCGCCGCGGAGCTGCGCGGCGCGCGCAAGATCGCGGTGCAGTACTTCGACGGACCCGAGGACGACGCCTTCGTCCTCGCCGTCGAATCGAACGTCACCCACGGCCTGCCGCTGACGACGGCGGACCGCAAGCGCGCGGCCGCGCGCATCATCGCCACCCACCCGCAGTGGTCGGACCGGATGATCGCCTCGGTCAGCGGGATCGCCCCGGGCACCGTGGCGGACATCCGCAGACGGGAGCCCGGCAACAGAGCGGGCGACGGCAGCAGGATCGGCCACGACGGCCGCGTGCGGCCCATCAACGGCGCCGAGGGGCGCAGGCTCGCCAGCGAGCTGATCGCCCAGAACCCCGCCCTCTCGCTGCGCCAGGTCGCCCGCGTCGCGTCCATCTCGCCCGAGACGGTACGGGACGTGCGCAACCGCATGATGCGCGGCGAGGACCCGGTGGTGCGGCGCGGCAGGCAGGCGGGCACCGGGGAGCGCGTCGTGGCCCCCCGGATGCGGCCCTCGGCCGTGCCCGACAGGGACGCGGCCCAGGACCGCGCCGCCGCCGTCACCCGCCTCAAGGCGGACCCGGCGCTGCGCTTCAGCGAGGTCGGCCGCACGCTGCTGCGGCTGCTCAACATCCACACGATCAGCATGGAGGAGTGGGACCAGATCATCGACAAGGTGCCGCCGCACTGCCGGGGAGCCGTCGCCTACCTCGCGGGCGAGAGCGCCGAGATGTGGACGGAGGTGGCGACGCGGATGCAGGACAAGGTCGCCGAGACGGCGTAGCCCGGGCCGCCCGGTGCCCCCGCGCGCCGCTTCCCCCACATGCGCGCGCCGGGGGCTCCGCCTAGCGTGGCCCCATGGACGCGGGTACCTGTGGGCACGGCCCGCCGGGGCACTGCCGCTGGGGACAGCCGGCCGGGGAGCCGGCCGGCTGTTTCATGGAGCTGTACGGGGCCCCGCTGCGCATGGGCTGCTTCGACTGGGACCTCGACACGGGCCTGATGCGCATGGACGCCACCGCCCACGAGGTCTTCGACGTACGCCCCGACGAATACGACGGCCGCCCCGAGAGCCTCGCCGCCCGCGTCCCCACCGCGGAGGCGCACCGCCTCGACCAGATCGTCGCGCACGCCCTGAAGGACGGCAGCAGTACGTACGGCGCCTACTTCCGGGTGCGCTGCCGGGGCGGCACACTGCGCTGGACCCACACGAACGGCTGCATCCGGCGCGACGCCACGGGCCGCCCCCGCCGCATCCTGGGCATCGTCAGGGACGCCACCCGCGAGCTGGGCGACAGCCCGCCCGCCGTACGGGAGCGGGTCGACGAGGAGGCCGAGCGGCGCCGCAGGACCAGCATCGTCCAGGGCACCACGGCGGCCCTCGCGCACGCCCGCACCGTGCAGGACGTCATCGACGTACTCAAGGACACCCACGGCCTCGCACACCTGGGGGCGTCCAACCTCGTCATGGGCCTGGTCGAGGCCGGGCGGATCCGGCTGGTCGCCGAGGGGCCCGTGGGCAGCTTCGTGCCGGGCACCCGGGTGACCCGCATCGACGAGGAGTACCCGATGAGCGAGGTCGTGCGCACCCTCGCGCCGCGCTACATCGAGAGCGCCGAGGACTTCGCCGCCTCCTACCCCCTGCTGTGGCCGCACATCACCGATCTGGGCATCACCTCGGCCGCGTACCTCCCCCTGATCGCGCAGGCCAGGCCCATCGGCGCGCTCGGCCTGCTCTACCAGGACAAGACCGGCTTCACCGTGGAGGAGCGCAACGTCCTGGTCGCACTCGGCAGCAGCATCGCGCAGAGCCTCCAGCGCGCCATGTTCTACGAGCAGGAGAAGGACCTCGCCCAGGGCCTCCAGCAGGCCATGCTGCCGCGCACCATCCCCGGCGTGCCGGGCGCGGAGATCGCCGTCCGCTACCGCTCGGCGGCGCTCGGCCGGGACATCGGCGGCGACTGGTACGACGTGATCCCGCTGCCGGGCGGCCGCGTCGGCGCCGTCATCGGTGACGTCCAGGGCCACGACACGCACGCCGCCGCCGTCATGGGCCAGCTCCGCATCGTGCTGCGCGCCTACGCCACCGAGGGGCACACCCCCGCCGCAGTCATGGCCCGCGCCTCCGTCTTCCTGCACGAGCTGGACACCGAGCGCTTTGCCACCTGCCTGTACGCGGAGGCCGACCTGTCGACCGGCGTGGTCCAGTTCGTGCGGGCCGGCCACCTCGACCCGCTCCTGAAGCTCACCGACGGCTCCTGCCAACGGGTCCCCGTCGACGGCGGACTCCCGCTCGGCCTCTCCGCCGAGTTCGGGCGGCTCGACTACCCCGTCACCGCCCTCGAACTCGAGCCGGGCCAGACCCTGTTGCTCTGCACCGACGGCCTCGTCGAAGTGCCCGGCGCCGACCTCGACGACGGCATGCGGGCCCTGTCCGAACTCGCCACCTCCGGCCCCCGCGACCTGTCGAAGCTCGCCGACCGGCTCTGCGGCATCGTCGACGGCCGGGGCGGCGACGACGACGCCGCGCTGCTCCTGCTGCGCCGCCGCATGACCGACGCGCCCCGCCCGGGCGGCCGCCTCCAGCAGCACGTGGCGCCGAACGACCCGGAAGCGCTCGCCGAGGCCCGGCACATGATCAGGGCCGCGGTGCGCGCCTGGGGAGCGGGCGAGCGCGCCGACGAGATCGAACTGGTCGCCGACGAGATGATCACCAACGCCCTAATGCACACCGACGGCTCCGCGATCGTGACCCTGCGCGTCCTGAGCGGCCCGGACCGGCGGCTGCGCGTCGACGTGGAGGACTCCTCGAGCGCCCTGCCGTGCCGCCGAGAGGCGGGCGAGGACGGCGTGTCGGGCCGCGGGCTGCTGCTCGTGGACCGGCTCGCGGACGTGTGGGGCGTGGACGCGCGCGGCGGCGGCAAGTGCGTGTGGTGCGAGTTCATCGTCGCCGCGACAACGGACGCGCCCGAGGACCTGAGGAGCTGAGGGAGAACCATGCCGGAACTGCCCGAAGTCGAGGCCCTGAAGGGCTTTCTGACGGACCAGCTCGTCGGCCGCGAGATCGTGCGCGTGCTGCCTCTCGCCGTGAGCGTCCTCAAGACGTACGATCCCGCCCCCGCCGCCCTCGAAGGCCGCACCGTCACGGCCGTGGCCCGGCACGGCAAGTTCCTGGACATCGACGCGGACGGGCTGCACCTCGTCACCCACCTCGCCCGCGCGGGATGGCTGCAGTGGAAGGACCCCCTCCCCGAGGG
>NZ_WMBF01000837.1:0-1256 GCF_019400875.1 Streptomyces anatolicus
CCCGGCGTCTGCCCGTGCCGCGCCCCGACCCGGACGACGACCACCACGGCGAGCTGAGCAGGCTCAGCGACGACGACCCCGAGGCGCTGCTCCAGCACACCGGCGACTGGCGGGACTCCCCCGAGGTGCATCTGCTGCGCTGCCGGCTGCGGCTGCGGGTGGCGCCGGACACCGACCCCGAGGCCCTGCCTGCCGCCGAGACCGCGCTCGCCCTCGCCGAGACCGCGCTCGCGCTGGCCGAGGACGCCATAGGGCCCGCGAAGGCGCCGTACGACTGGCGTCTGGACTGGCACCGGGGGCTGCTCGCACTCGCCCGCTCCCGGGTGGCCGAGGCCCGCGACCACTTCGACCGGGTGTACGGGGCGATCCCCGGTGAGTACGCGCCGAAGCTGGCACTCGGCCACTGCGCCGAGCATCTGCGGCGACCCCACGAGGCCCTGACCTTCTACGAGGCCGTACGGCTGCGCAATCCCTCGCTGGGCAGCGCGGCCTTCGGCGCCGCCCGCGCCCGGCTCGCCCTCGGCGGCCCCGACGCCCTCGCGGACGCGATCGCCGCGCTGGACGCCGTGCCCCAGCACTCCCGGCACCGCACCGCCGCCCGTACCGCCGCCGTCCGTATCCGCGCCGACCACGCGCGGGACGCCGAAGGACTCGGCACGGCGGTGCGGGGCCTCGCCCAGCTCTTCTCCGCGCACGGCCTGACCGACGAACAGGCCCGCATGCGGATGAAGGCGGAGGTGTGGGGCGTGGCCCACCGCCTGCTCGCCCCGCCCGACGGCGTGCCCCGGGTGACCGGCGCCGAGCTGCGGGCCGTCGCCGCCAGGGCCGATCCGCTGCTCGAATTCCCGCCGGACGAGCGGCGGTTGCGCAAGGACCTCTCCCGCTTCTACCGGGGCCTTGCCCTCCAGGCCGCCCGCGACGCGCCACCGCGGGCGGCCGAGGTGCCGCTCGCCGAACTCCTCCTGGACCGCGCCTACGCGGTACGCCCCTTCGCCTTACGACACCACAGGGACACCCCATGGCCGGGCAAGAAGATCAGGAACTGGGTCAGGAACAACGCGCCTACGCAGAACGGGGGTTGAGCCGCGAAGAAAAGGGGGCGCGCGCCCGCGTCGGCCTTGAGGTGAGCCAGGTCGTCGAGCTGCCCCGGCCCCGGCCGCCGGGGACGGAGGAACCGGCGCGGATGTACGCGGTGCTCACGGTGACGGTCCGCAGACCCGGCGCCCCCGCGCCCGCCGCGCCGGACAGCCCGGCCC
>NZ_WMBF01000838.1:0-1255 GCF_019400875.1 Streptomyces anatolicus
CCCTGGACGAACTGCGCACGATCAGCGCCACCGCCGCCGCCCTGCCCGGCGACACGGTCGACGCCCGGGCCCTGCGCGGCGACACCGACCGGGCCATGGAGAGCGGCGTCTATGCCTGCGGCATGGACGAGTTCGAGGACGCCCGCTTCACCAAGGCCGCCGCCACCCTCAACGGCTTCGCCAAGTCCTACCCCGCCAGCAAGAAGCGCGACCGCGCCAAGGACGTCGCCATCGCCGCCGAGATCGCCGGGGAACGCCCGAGCGCGGGCCGCCGCCTGCCGCCGTCCGGCACCCCCGGCGGCGGCAAGGTCGGCTTCGTCCTCGCCAACCTCGGCCCCGGCGACCTGGAGGTCCTCTACACCGGCCCCACCACCGGCAGCGTCAAGCTCAAGGACTGCGCGTCCTGCCGGATCTTCGCCACCAAGTCCCAGGGCGACAAGGCCTGCCGGGCCGGCGTCTCCAAGTACCCCAGGAAAACCCTCAGCCTGCCCGCCGGCGAGTACCACTTCCTCTACAAGCGGGCGACCGTACGCGATCGAGCCGACGGCGCGCGGCTGAGCCCCGCCTACCGCTACACCGACTGCTCCTTCGTCACCCGCGCGACCGCGGGCCCCGGACTCACTTGAGTCCCGGTCAGAAGTCCCAGCCAGAAGACCAGGTCAGAAGTCCAGGTCAGGGGCACGCCGGGCCGTCATTGCCCGGCGTCCTACCGCGTGATACACAGAGTGACCAGACCTCACGTACGAGGAACCGCACGAAGTCGGCCAACGAATGGCGCCAAGGCGACATCCGCGGGCCCGATTGTCGGCGAGAATGAGCTGTCCTCTGCACCGAGACAGGCAGAGGCAGCGGAACAACCCACTAGGGGCGGTGAGTTACACATGCTTATGGCAGCCGAAAAGGGCGACATCACCACCATCATCGGCGGGATCGCCCCCGACTGGGGACCCTTCGGGAACCTGGGCAACGAGGCGCGCGTCATGATCGAGGTCGTGATGGCGGTCGCCATTCTGCTGTGCCTGGGCATTGCGATCTGGGGCGCGGCGAAGCAGCGCATCGGCGCGACGGCGCTGCGCGACACCTTCAGCGCGGAGCAGGGCAAGGGCCTGATCATCGCGGGCCTGACCGGAGTCTTCATCATCGGTTCGCTCGGCACACTCTTCACGATCGTGTACGGCATGGCGGTCTAGCGGCTCCGGCATGGCGGTCCGGTCCAGCGGTCCCTCCCAGGCCGACACGACCACGTCCCTCCCTC
>NZ_WMBF01000839.1:0-1255 GCF_019400875.1 Streptomyces anatolicus
CATCGCCCCTGGCCCTGTCGCGTCTGAGCATCAACCAGGAGACCGTCAGACAGCTCTCCCTCCCCGAACTCGCCGAAGGGTGCGCCAAGGAGGGCATCACCGCGGTCGGCCTGTGGCGCGCCCCCGTACAGGAGTACGGGGTCGAGCGCGCCGCCCGCCTCATGCGCGAGTCCGGCCTCGCCGTCACCAGTCTGTGCCGGGGCGGCTTCCTCACCGACCCCGAAGAGGCGCCACGCGCGCGTGCCCTCGACGACAACCGCGCGGCCATCGATGAGGCGGCGACTCTCGGCACCGGCACACTGGTGCTCGTCTCGGGCGGCCTGCCACCGGGCAGCCGTGACCTCGCCGGGGCGCGGGAACGCGTCGCGGACGCCCTCGCGCTCCTCGGGCCCTACGCCGAGGAGCGGGGCGTACGCCTGGCGATCGAGCCGCTGCACCCCATGTTCGCCGCGGACCGCTGCGTGGTCTCCACTCTGGCCCAGGCACTCGGCCTCGCGGAACGCTTCCCCGCGCGGCAGGTGGGCGTCGTCGTGGACACGTACCACGTGTGGTGGGACGACCAGGCGCCCGCGCAGATCGCGCGGGCGGGCGCGGGCGGCCGGCTGCACGCCTTCCAACTGGCCGACTGGATCACACCGCTGCCCGCGGGCGTGCTGCTCGGGCGCGGACAACTGGGCGACGGGAGCGTCGACTTCAAGGCGTTGCGCGCGCGGGTCGAGGCGGCAGGGTACGACGGCCCCATCGAGGTGGAGATCTTCAACGAGGCGCTGTGGGCGAGGGACGGCGCGCAGGTGCTGAGGGAGACGGCCCAACGCTTCCGCACGCACGCGTGAGGCACGCCCGCACAGCGAGGAAGCCGCGCCCGCCCGGCCTGACCGGGCCTACTTCGTCTTCCCGCGGGCAGCCCGTTTCTTGGAGACCATCGCCACCACGACGGGCAGACCCACCTCGATGACGCGGGTGACGGTCGTCACGGGAATGCCGGTCTTCTTGGAGATCGCCTTGGCCATCGGCCTGGTCAGCTTCGCGACGCCGAACATCATTCCCCTCCCCGCTCGAAGGGCCGGGGACCACCCGACCGGAGAACAGCACTCATGGGTCAAACGGTACGTCCGCCCGGTGGCGTCGGCACCCGGAGGAAGTCCGCGAAAAATTAGTGGGCAACGCCGTGCAACCCTTTGTGCACCAGGCGTGTCGTACTTGGGTGTCAGGGACTTCCCGTGAGGGGGGAACTGGTTCCCGAGGGGATCTGGGG
>NZ_WMBF01000115.1:0-16249 GCF_019400875.1 Streptomyces anatolicus
CCCCCGGCCCGCTCCGGGTCGCGATCACCACGCGGAACCTCGCGGGCGGCTTCCTGGAGGAGGACGCCGAGGTCTGGGACAGCGAGGACCGCCTCGTCGCCCAGTCCCGCCAGCTGGCGCGGGCGCGGCTCTCCTAGGCCCCGCCCCCAGAGGCCCGCCCGCCTCGGGTGACCGTCGTAGGAGATCCTGGACGGCGTGAAAGCTGACCGGCTGCTCTCGATCCTGCTGCTGCTCCAGACCCGCGGCCGGGTGCCCGCGCACGAACTCGCCGAGCGTCTTGAGGTCTCGGTGCGCACGATCTACCGGGACATCGAGGCCCTGTCCGCCTCCGGCGTCCCGGTCTACGCCGAGCGGGGGCGGCACGGCGGCATCGAACTGCTCGCCGGGTTCCGCACGGACGTGACGGGGCTGACCGCCGACGAGTCGCGGGCCCTGTTCGTTCTCGCCGCGCAAGGTGCGCACGCCGCCCTCGGCCTGGACGAGGCGCTCGGCTCCGCGCTGCGCAAGGTCATGGCCGCGCTGCCCGAACCGCACCGCCCCGCCGCCGAGTTGGCGAGCCGCCGCATCCTCGTCGACGCCTCGCGCTGGATGGCGGGGCCACGGACGAGCGTGGACCTGGAAGTGCTCCAGGACGCGGTCTTCGCCGACCGGCGCCTGCGGCTGCGCTACCGGCACAGCGGCGCCGCCGAGCCGAGGACCTACACCGTCGACCCGTACGGCCTGGTGTCCAAGGCCGGTGTCTGGTACCTCGTCGCCGACCTGCGCGGCGCCCCGCGCCTCTTCCGCGCCGACCGGGTCCGCGCGGCGACCCTCACCGACGCCCCGGCCCAGCGGCGCGAAGGCGTCGAACTGGCCGACGTATGGGCGGTGTTGAAGCGCCAGGTGGAGAACCGCCCAGGCGGCATCGACGTGACGGCCCGGGTGCGGCGCTCCCGCTTCGACCTGTTCCTGCGCCTCAACGGCACGGCGATCACCCAGCTGCCCGAGGATGAGGGTGAGAACCACGGCGAGGGCGGTGCGGGGGAGTGGGTCACCGTCCGGCTGGCCTATCAAGTCGTGGGCGAGGCGAAGACGTTGCTGCCCTTCGCCGACCACGTCGAAGTGCTCTCACCGCCCGAGGTGCGTGACGAACTCGCGGTGGCCGCGGCGGCGGTCACCGCGCTGTACGGGGAAAGTGGCTCCGCAGGAAGTGGTCCAGCTCGGCGGTGAGTTCGGCGGGCGCGTCCTCCTGTACGAGGTGGCCCGCGCCCTCGATCAGCCGCAGTTCGGCGCCGGGAATGGTCCCCGCCAGTTCATGGCCGCGCTCCACCGGGATCCAGGTGTCCTCGGTGCCCCAGCAGATCAGCACGGGCAGGTCCAACTCCCCGTACCGGCCCTGGATCTCGTCGGTGTAGCGCTGGTCGTTCTGCTCGATCTGGCGGTAGAAGGCGGGCTTGCCCTCGTCCGTGCACCAGGGTGCCACCAGCCGGTCGAGCACGGCGGGGTGCAGGCCGCGGTGGCTCGCCGAGCTGACGTATTCGCGTACGAGCACTTCGTGGAGGCGGGGCGGCAGTTGACCGAAGACGTCGGAGTGGGCGCCGAGGAGCCGGTAGGTGGGGGAGCCCCAGGGGGCGAGGGCGACCGGGTCGACGAGAGCGAGGCGGTCGTAGTGGGCGCCGTGCAGCAGGTGGGCGCGCAGGGCCACGCAGCCGCCGAAGTCGTGGGCGAGGACGGCGGGCCGCTCAAGGCCCCAGTGGTCCAGCAGCTCGGCGAGCACGCGGCCCTGCGCGGCCAGCGAGACGTCCTGCCCGTCCCGCATCTCGGATGCGCCATATCCGGCCAAGTCCCAGACGTACACGTGGTGTTCGCGTGTCAGGGCGCGGGCGATGTCCCGCCAGACGTACGAGGAGAAGGGCGTGCCGTGGACCAGTACGACGGGCGGGGCGTCGGCGGGCCCGAGCGCGGCCCAGCGGATCGTGCCGGACGAGCTGGGGAAGGTGTGGTCGAGCGGCCAGGTGTCATGGGCGGTCGTCATGGTCGTAGAGGTTAGTTGCCCCTTACGGGGGAGTCGATGGCCCGGATGCGGGACCTCGGGTGCCGGACCTCGGGTGACGGGGCTTCGGATGCCGGGGCCTCGGGTGCCGGACGGGCGCCCGGCGGCGGTCAGTGCTCGTCCAGCCAGTGGCGCCGGCCGAGGCTGACGAGCCGCAGCCGGCGGCGCGCCGTGGTCGCCACCCGCTCCGCCGCCTCGGGGTCGCCCTCCGCCTCCAGGAGCGCCGACGCGGTCATCACCATGTGGTCCACGTACATCCCGGCGAGCATCAGCAGATCGTCCTCGGCCCAGCCCGCCGCCTCCGGCTCCCCGGCGAACTGTTCCTTCACCTCCTGGGCGAAGAGGGCGAGCTGGCCGCCTATCGCGGCGCGCACCGCCTGGACGCCGCCGTGCTGCTCGCGGGCGATGAAACGCACGTGGGCGGGGTGGGTGTGGACATAGGCGGCGATCAGTTCGACGGTGGCGGCGATGCGCTCCTCCCCGTCGTCCTCGCCCGCGCGGTCGCCGGTCGCGGAGAGCAGCGCGGTGAGTGCCGTGTGCAGACTGCCGAGCGCCTCCTCGACGAGGGCCACGCCCAGGTCCGCCATGTCGCGGAAGTGCCGGTAGAAGGCGGTGGGGGCGACGCCGACGGCGCGGGTGACCTCGCGCAGGCCCAGGCTGCTGAGGCTCTGCTCCGCCAGCAGCTGGAGGGCCGCGTCGAGGAGTGCCTGCCGGGTTCTCTGCTTCTGGGCCTGCCGGACGCCGAGGGGGGTGTGACTCATGCCATGCAGTTAACAACTGTTCTCCGAGTTTGGAAAGCGCGGGGCGGAGCACCCTCTAAGTCAGTGAACAGTTGTTACCGCAAGCGTTCACCGCACTGTTGGAGAGGGATCTCATGCTCTTCCTCGTCGCCGCCCTTCTGCTGCTGGGTGTCGCCATGGGTTCCGTGGCCCACATCCCGCTGCCGGTCACCCTGGTCGCCGCCGCCGTCATCGGCGTATGGCTCGCCGTCTTCGCGATCCGCGAGCGCCGCGCGCACCGTCACTGAGCGGCCCGCCCCCGACGCGTACGACACCCTCCGCACCTCCCTTCGCAAGGAGCCGGACCATGACACTCACCGCTGAAGCCGAACGCGGCACCGAGCGCCCCACCGGCCGCCGGGACACCAACGGCATGGCCGTCGCCTCCTTCGTCTGCGGTCTGCTCGGACTGCTCGTCCTGAACATCTTTCTCGGCCCCGTGGCGATCGTCCTCGCGAGCCTCGCCCTGCGGCGCGGCACCGCCCGAAAGGGCCGCGCGCTCCTCGGCCTTGGCCTCGGCGTCGCCGACCTGGTCGTGCTCGCCGTGCTCGTCTCGATGGACAACACCGCGTCCTGGGGTCTCGCAGGCTGATACCGCCGGGTCATCCGGCGCCGCACGGCTCGTAGAATCGTGCGCACCATGGCCTACCTCGACCACGCAGCGACCACTCCGATGCTCCCGGAGGCGATCGCGGCGATGACCGCGCAGATCGCCGTCACCGGCAACGCCTCCTCGCTGCACGCGGCGGGCAGGCGGGCGCGCCGCACCGTCGAGGAGGCCCGCGAGACGCTCGCCGAGTCGCTCGGCGCACGCCCCAGCGAGGTGGTCTTCACCTCCGGCGGCACCGAGGCCGACAACCTCGCGGTGAAGGGCCTGTACTGGGCCCGCCGCGACGCGGAACCCTCCCGCACCCGCGTCCTCGCGAGCCCCGTCGAGCACCACGCCGTCCTCGACGCCGTGCACTGGCTCGGGGAGCACGAGGGCGCCACCGTCGAGTACCTTCCCGTCGACGCCCACGGCCGCGTCCACCCCGACGCGCTGCGCGAGGCGATCGAACGCGGCCCCGACGACGTCGCCCTCGCCACCGTCATGTGGGCCAACAACGAGATCGGCACCCTCCAGCCGGTCCGCGAACTGGCCGACGTCGCGCAGGAGTTCGGCGTCCCGCTGCACTCCGACGCCGTGCAGGCCTACGGCCAGGTCCCCGTCGACTTCGGCGCGTCCGGGCTCGCCGCGATGACCGTATCCGGACACAAGATCGGCGGTCCGTACGGCATCGGCGCGCTGCTGCTCGGCCGGGAGTACAGCCCCGTGCCCGTGCAGCACGGCGGCGGCCAGGAGCGGCATGTGCGCTCCGGCACGCTGGACGTGCCCGCCGTCGCCGCCTTCGCCGTCGCGGGGGAGTACGCCGCCGAGCACCGCGAGCGGTTCGCCGCCGAGATCGGCGCGCTCCGCGACGAGCTGGTGGCCGCGGTCCGCGCCGCGGTCCCCGAGGCGATCCTCGGCGGCGACCCGTCCCCGGCCGGCCGGCTGCCTGCCAACGCGCACTTCACCTTCCCCGGCTGCGAGGGCGACTCCCTCCTGCTGTTGCTCGACGCGCAGGGCATCGAGTGCTCCACGGGCTCGGCGTGCACGGCGGGCATCGCCCAGCCGAGCCACGTCCTCCTCGCCACGGGCGCCGACCCGGACCTCGCGCGCGGCACGCTCCGCTTCTCCCTCGGCCACACCTCGACCGAGGCGGACGTCGCGGCCGTCGCGGCGGCGATCGGCCCCGCGGTGGAGCGGGCCCGGACGGCGGGCCTGAGCTAGGGCCTGTCCCGCCGGAGGCTTCAGACCTTCTTCGTGGCCCTGCCGGGCCTCTCGCGCGCGGCGGCCCGCACCAGGCGCATGTACCGGTCCCAGTCCCAGTGCGGGCCGGGGTCCGTGTGGTCCGTGCCCGGCACCTCCACGTGCCCGATGATGTGCTCGCGGTCCACCGGGATGTCGTACCGCTCGCATATCCCGGCGGTGAGCCGCGCCGACGAGGCGTACATCGCGTCCGTGAAGGACGACTTGTCGTCGACGAAGCCCTCGTGCTCGATGCCCACGCTGCGTTCGTTGAAGCCTCTGTCGCCCGCGTGGAACGCCACGTCCAGCTCGCGGATCATCTGCGCCACGTGCCCGTCCTTGCGCACCACGTAGTGCGTGGCGGCGCCGTGGGCCGGGTCCTTGAAGACGCGCAGCGCGGTCGCGTACCCGCCCTGGACGACGTGGATGATGACGCGGTCGATGCCGTAGTCATCGGGGCGGTCGGCGCGGCGCCAGTTGTAGTCCGATGCGGCGGTCCACTGGGCGCCCCTGGCGTCGACCTCGCCCTCCTTGCGCTTCTTGACCACGCCGGGCATCCGCCACCACAACCGCCCCAGATCGTCCCTGGCGAACACGGCCGTGCCGAAGGCGGCCGCACCGCCGCCGATCAGCAGGGCGCGCCGGCTGACCGCGCGGCTTCCCGGCTTCTGCCCCTCTGATGCCCCCATATGATCGTCAACGCTTACTCACGGGCGTCCGGTTCCCGCGGGCCCGTACTCTGTTAGAGCTATGACTTTGACCGAGACCCCGCAGCCTCAGAGCCCGCAGCCTCCCCAGCGCCCCCTCCGCGTCCTCGCCGCCATGTCCGGCGGCGTGGACTCCGCCGTCGCCGCCGCACGGGCCGCCGAGGCCGGGCACGACGTGACGGGAGTGCACCTCGCGCTCTCGGCGAACCCGCAGTCGTTCCGCACGGGCGCCCGCGGCTGCTGCACCATCGAGGACTCGCGCGACGCCCGCCGCGCCGCGGACGTCATCGGCATCCCGTTCTACGTGTGGGACCTCGCCGAGCGCTTCCGTGAGGACGTGGTCGAGGACTTCGTCGCCGAGTACGAGGCGGGGCGCACCCCCAACCCGTGCCTGCGCTGCAACGAGAAGATCAAGTTCGCCGCGCTGCTCGACAAGGCCCTCGCCCTCGGCTTCGACGCCGTCGTCACCGGTCACTACGCCAAGGTGATCGTCCGCGAGGACGGCACCCGCGAGCTGCACCGCGCCTCCGACATGGCCAAGGACCAGAGTTACGTCCTCGGGGTCCTGGACGACAAGCAGCTGGCCCACGCGATGTTCCCCCTGGGTGACACGGTCACCACCAAGGAGGAGATCCGCGCGGAGGCCGAGCGCCGCGGCCTCGCCGTCGCCAAGAAGCCCGACAGCCACGACATCTGCTTCATCGCCGACGGCGACACCCAGGGCTTCCTCGCCGCCCGCCTCGGCAAGGCGGAGGGCGACATCGTCGACGAGTCCGGCACGGTCCTCGGCACGCACGAGGGGGCGTACGGCTACACCATCGGCCAGCGCAAGGGCCTGCGCATCGGCACCCCGGCCCCCGACGGCAAGCCGCGGTACGTCCTGGACATCTCCCCTGTGAACAACACCGTGACGGTCGGCCCGGCCGCCGCCCTCGACGTGACCGGCCTGACCGCCATCAAGCCCCGCTGGTGCGGAGCGGCCCCCTCCGGCCCCGGCACGTACACGGCGCAGCTGCGGGCGCACGGCGGCGAGACCGAGGTCACCGCCGAGCTGGTCGACGGCTCGGAACTGCGGGTCGCTTTCACCGAGCCCGTCCGGGGCGTGGCCCCCGGCCAGGCGATCGTGCTGTACGACGGCACGCGCGTGGTGGGCTCGGCGACGATCGCGACGACGGAGCGGGTGACGGCGGGCGTCTAGGCCCGCCTCCCCTGGGCGGCGTCAGGCCCGCCTCTCCTGGCTGGCGCTAGCCCCGCCTCCTAGCCTGCGACCTGGAGCACGATCTTCCCCCGCGTGCGGCCCCGCTCGCCGTACGCGTGTGCCTTCGCGGCGTCCTCCAGGGGCAGCACCGTGTCGATCTCGGCGCGCAGCTTGCCCTCGTCCACGAGCCGGGCGATCTCCAGGAGACCCAGGCGGTCCGGCTCCACGACCGTCCAGCCCGCGTGCACCCCGCGCTCCCGCGCGAGGTCGGCGTCCGGCAGGCCGCCCGGGTCGGGCAGCGTGACCAGGTGGCCGCCGGGGCGCAGCACCTCCAGGGACCGTGTGCCGTACTCGCCGCCCACCCCGTCCAGGACGATGTCGACGTCGCTGATCGCCTCGGTGAAGTCCACGCGCGCGTAGTCGACGACTTCGTCCGCGCCGAGGCCGCGCAGGAAGGCGTGCTTCTCCTCGCGGGCCGTCCCGATGACGTACGCCCCCCGCGCCCTGGCGATCTGCACGGCCAGGTGTCCCACGCCGCCCGCCGCCGCGTGGATCAGCACCCGCTGCCCGGCGCGCAGCCCGGCCGTCTCGACAAGCCCCTGCCAGGCGGTGAGCGCCGCGAGGGGCAGCGCGGCGGCCTGCACGTGGTCGATGCCCGCGGGCTTGGGCGCGAAGCGCCGGGCGGGCGCCACGACGTACTCGGCGTATCCGCCCGCCTGCTCGGGGAAGCGGGGCATGCCGAAGACCTCGTCGCCGGGGGAGTACAGGGTCACTCCGGGGCCCACCTCCTCGACGACGCCGGACACGTCGTAGCCGAGGATCGGCGTGTCGCCCCAGGTGCCGAAGGCGCCCTCCGCGCGGGTCTTCCAGTCGACGGGGTTGACGCCCGCCGCGTGCACCCGGACCAGGATTTCGGTGAGGCCCGGTTCGGGGCGGTCCACCTCCACGGGGACCAGGTTCTCCGGGGCGCCCCAGGCGCGGGGGCTGACGGCACGCATCTTCATGATCATCTTCTTTCGGGGAACTTCGGGGAACTTCGGGGAACTTCGGGGAGCTTCGGGAAACTTCGGGAAAACGCCCGGCCGGCCGGCTTTCGGAACGGCCAGGACCCAGAGTGCGTCGGCCCCCGCGCTCACAGTGCTGGCAGTTTGGCCATGATGTGACAGGATTCGGCCATGGCCTCGAACGACGGAAGACACCGGGTGGCGGTCCTCGCGCTGGACGGCGTGTACGCCTTCGAGCTGGGCATCCCGCCCCGCATCTTCGGAGCCGCCGAGGACGCCGAGGGGCGTCCGCTCTACGACATCGTCGTCTGCACGGTGGACGGCGGGCCGGTGCGGACCGACGCCGGGTTCCGGATGGCGGTCGAGCACGGCCCCGAGGCGCTCGCGGAAGCGGACACCGTGGTGATCCCGCCGACGGAGCGGCTGTGCGGCGGCACGGACGGCGGGGTCCTGCCGGAACCGCTCGCCGCGGCGCTCGCCCGGGTGCGGCCGGGCACGCGCTGGGTGTCGTTCTGCACCGCCTCCTATGTCCTCGCCGCCGCGGGCCTGCTCGACGGCCGCCCCGCGACCACGCACTGGAAGGAGGCCGCCCACTTCCGGCGCACCTTCCCCCGCGTCGCGGTCGACGAGGACGTCCTCTTCGTGGACGACGGCGACATCCTGACGGCGGCCGGCGTCGGCGCGGGCGTCGACCTCTGCCTGCACCTGCTCCGCCGCGACCACGGCAGCGCCGTCGCCCACCGCGTCGCCCGCTTCTGCGTGGTCCCGCCCTGGCGCGAGGGCGGCCAGGCGCAGTACATCGAGCGGCCCGTCCCCGAGCCCACGCTCGCCACCACGGCCGCCACGCGCGCGTGGGCCCTCGAACGGCTCCAGGAGCCTCTGTCGCTCGGCGAGTTGGCCGCCCACGCGCGCATGAGCCTGCGGACCTTCACGCGCCGCTTCCAGGAGGAGGTCGGCATGCCGCCGGGGCGCTGGCTGACCGCCCAGCGCATCGAACTGGCCCGCCAGCTCCTGGAATCCAGCGACCTGCCCGTGGACGTCGTCGCCCACCGGGCCGGGTTCGGCACCGGCAACTCCCTGCGCCAGCACATGCGCGCGGTGCTCGGCGTCTCACCGGCCGCCTACCGCAAGACCTTCACCGCCGCCACCGGCGGCTACTCCCGCCCGGTGACCTCGGCGTCGTAGAAGCAGAAGTGGTCCTTGACGGCGGCCACCTCCGGCTTTGGCTCCCGGTACGCCCACACCGCGTCCTGCGCGCCCGGCAGCGACCAGTAGGCGGCCGTGCCCTTGAACGGACAGTGCGTGATCGTCGCGGACGGCGTCAGGAGATCCGTACGCACGTCCTCCGGGGGCAGGTAGTAGCGCACGGGGTAGCCCGTCTCGCGCAGCAGCAGCGGGCGGCGGCTCTCCGCCACGACCTGCCCGTCATGCACCACGCGCACGTGGTCCGTGCCCTGCTCGACGGTGATCCGGTGTCCCTTGGTCACGACGTACCTCCTCGAATGGCGCTGACGGATCGAAAGGCGCTGTCAGAGTCGGACCGTACCGTGAGCGCATGAACATCTGCGTCTTCCTCTCCGCCGCCGACCTCGACGACCGCTACACACACCCGGCCCGGGACTTCGCCGAACTGCTCGGCAAGGGCGGGCACACCCTGGTGTGGGGCGGCTCTGAGAGCGGCCTGATGAAGGTCGTGGCGGACGGTGTGCACGAGGCGGGCGGGCGGCTCGTCGGGGTCTCCGTGGACTTCCTCGCCGCCAAGGCGAGGGTGGTCGCCGAGCCGCACGAGATGGTGATCGCACGCGACCTCGCCGAGCGCAAGGCGCTCCTCCTGGAGAAGGCCGACGCGATCGTGATCATGGTCGGCGGCACCGGCACGCTCGACGAGGCCACCGAGATCCTGGAGCTGAAGAAGCACGGCAAGCACACCAAGCCGGTGGTCCTGCTGAACTCCGCGGGCTTCTACGACGGCCTCAAGGAGCAGTTCCGGCGCATGGAGGACGAGGGCTTTTTGCCCCTGCCCCTCACCGACCTGGTCTTCTTCGCCGAGGAGCCCGTCGGCGCACTGGCCTACCTGGAGGAATCAATGGGCACCCGGTGATGCGAGCATGGCGGGTATGGCTACACATGTGATCACCGGGGCCGGCTCCGGCATCGGCGCGGCCGTCGCCCGCCGTCTGCACGCACGCGGCGACGAACTCGTCCTGCACGCGCGGGACGCGGGCCGCGCCAAGGAGCTGGCCGCCGAGTTCCCCGGCGCGAGCACGCTCGTCGGGGACCTCTCCGACCCCGACAAGCTGTCCTGGGCCTTCGGGCACCAGTCGCTGCCCTCGCGCGTGGACTCCCTCCTGCACATCGCGGGCGTCGTCGACCTGGGCCCGGTCGGCGAGCTGACCCCCAAGGCCTGGCACCACCAGCTCAACGTCAACCTCATCGCCCCCGCCGAGCTGACCCGCCACTTCCTGCCCCAACTCCGGGCCGCCCAGGGACACGTGGTCTTCGTCAACTCGGGCGCGGGCCTGAGCGCCCACGCCGACTGGTCCGCGTACGCCGCCTCCAAGCACGGCCTCAAGGCCCTGGCCGACGCCCTGCGCCAGGAGGAGCACGGCAACGGCGTCCGGGTCACCTCGGTCTACCCCGGCCGCACGGCGAGCGCCATGCAGGTCAAGGTCCACCAGCAGGAGGGCAAGGAGTACGACGCCTCCCGCTGGATCGACCCCGAGTCGGTCGCCACCACGATCCTCATGGCACTGGACCTGCCGCGCGACGCCGAGGTCAACGACCTCACCGTGCGGCCGGGCCGGTGAGCGCGCCCGTGTGGGGCCCGGCGACCGGCGTCGGGTCCCTGCCGGGCGGCGACGCCCGCGAGGCCGCGAAGACCGCCACCGGCAGCTTCGACGGGCCGGAAGAGGGCATCCCCCACCTCGCCGAGCTGCCCGCGCGCGGACCCGGCGCCGACATGATCGGCCGCACCGCCGGCATGCTCGTCGACCTGTACGCGCGCGTGGAGCCCAGCGGCTGGCGCGTCGGCGACCGGCCCGGGCGCGACACCCGGCGGGCCAGGGCCTGGCTCGGCGAGGACCTCGACGCCCTGGAGGAGTTCACCCAGGGGTACGAGGGCCCGCTCAAGGTCCAGGCCGTCGGCCCCTGGACGCTCGCCGCCGCCCTGGAGCTGAGGAACGGCGAGGTGGCGCTCTCCGACCCGGGCGCCTGCCGTGACCTCGCGGGATCGCTCGCCGAGGGCCTGCGGGCGCACCTGGCGGACGTACGCCGCAGGGTGCCCGGCGCCCAGGTGGTGCTCCAGCTCGACGAGCCCTCGCTCATCGCCGTGCTGCGCGGGCAGGTCAAGACCGCCAGCCAGTACCGCACGCACCGGGCCGTGGACCGCCAGGTGGTGGAGGACACCCTGCGGGACGTCCTGGCCGTCCAGGACGGCGGACCCACGGTCGTCCACTCCTGCGCGCCCGACGTCCCCTTCGCGCTCCTGCGCCGCGCCGGGTCTCATGCCATCTCGTTCGACTTCTCACTGCTCACCGAGCGTGACGGCGAGGTCATCGGTGAGACGGTCGAGGGCGGCACGAAGCTCTTCGCCGGTGTGGTGCCGGGTGTGGACGGCCGATTGTCAGACCCTGCCGGTAGCGTCATGGGTGTCAGGACGCTGTGGCGCAGGCTGGGGCTGAATCCGGGATCGCTGGCGGAGTCGGTCGTGGTCACTCCGTCGTGCGGTCTCGCGGGGGCTTCTCCCGCGTACGCGCGCGCGGCGCTCGCCCACTGCGTCAAGGCGGCGAGATCGCTCGCAGACAACCCTGAGTAATTGGGTATGACGTAAACGGGAGGACGTTACGGTGGCTGTCGAACAGCAAGGCTCTGTGCCCGCCGAGGCACGGGATCACCATGCCCAGCTGGCCGAACAGATCGAGGAGCACCGCTTCCGGTACTACGTGAAGGACCAGCCGGTCGTCAGCGACGCCGAGTTCGACAAGCTCCTGCGCTCTCTCGAGGCCCTGGAGGAGGAGTATCCGGAGCTGCGCACCCCGGACTCACCCACCCAGAAGGTCGCCGGTTCGTACGAGACGGAGTTCACGGCCGTCAAGCACCGCGAGCGCATGCTCTCGCTGGACAACGCGTTCGAGGACGCGAAGCTGGCCGCCTGGGCCGACCGCGTGGCCAAGGACGTCGGCTCGTCGGGCTACCACTTCCTGTGCGAGCTGAAGGTCGACGGCCTCGCGGTCAACCTCACGTACGAGGATGGCAGGCTGACCCGCGCCGCCACCCGGGGCGACGGCCGCACCGGCGAGGACATCACGCCGAACGTCCGCACGATCGCCGACATCCCCCAGCGCCTCAAGGGCGACCGCGTCCCCGCCCTGGTGGAGATCCGCGGCGAGGTCTTCTTCCCCATGGAGAAGTTCGAGGAGCTGAACGCCCGCCTGGTGGAGGCGGGCGAGAAGCCCTTCGCCAACCCCCGTAACGCGGCGGCGGGTTCACTGCGCCAGAAGGACCCGCGCATCACCGCCGGCCGCCCGCTGCACATGGTCGTGCACGGCATCGGCGCCCGCGAGGGCTTCGACATCGACTGCCTCAGCCACGCCTACGACCTGCTCCACGAGTGGGGCCTGCCCACCGCGAAGCACAACAAGGTCGTCGAAGACCTGGAAGGCGTGCGCGACTTCATCGCGTACTTCGGCGAGAACCGCCACTCCGTGGAGCACGAGATCGACGGAGTCGTCGTCAAGCTCGACGAGATCCCGCTCCAGGGCCGCCTCGGCTCGACCTCGCGCGCGCCCCGCTGGGCGATCGCCTGGAAGTACGCCCCCGAGGAGGCCAACACCAAGCTGGTCAACATCCGCGTCGGCGTCGGCCGCACCGGCCGCGTGACCCCGTACGCCCAGGTGGAGCCCGTCACCGTCGCCGGTTCCGAGGTCGAGTTCGCGACCCTGCACAACCAGGACGTCGTGAAGAAGAAGGGCGTCCTGATCGGCGACACCGTCGTCATCCGCAAGGCGGGCGACGTCATCCCGGAGATCCTCGGCCCCGTCGCCGACCTGCGGGACGGCACCGAGCGGGAGTTCGTGATGCCCGCCGAGTGCCCCGAGTGCGGCACACCGCTGCGGCCCATGAAGGAGGCCGACATCGACCTCCGCTGCCCCAACGCCCAGACCTGTCCGGCCCAGTTGCGTGAACGTCTCTTCTACCTGGCGAGCCGCAAGTCCCTGGACATCGAGAACTTCGGCTATGTGGCGGCGGCCGCGCTGACCCGGCCCCTGGAGCCCGCCGAGCCGCCGATCCTCGACGAGGGCGACATCTTCGACCTCAAGGTCGAGGAGCTGCTGCCCATCAAGTCCTACGTCCTGGACCAGGATTCGGGCCTGCCCAAGCGCGACCCCAAGACCGGCGAGGAGAAGGTCGTCACCTTCTTCGCCAACCAGAAGGGCGAGGCGAAGAAGAACACCCTCGCCATGCTGGAGAACATCGCCGCGGCCAAGGAGCGCCCGCTCGCCAGCGTCCTCACCGGCCTCTCGATCCGGCACGTCGGCCCGGTGGCCGCCGAGGCGCTGGCCCGGGAGTTCCGCTCCATCGACCGCATCGAACAGGCCACCGAGGAGGAGTTGGCCGCGGTGGAGGGCGTGGGCCCGACCATCGCCGCCTCCCTCAAACAGTGGTTCACCGAGGAGTGGCACCGCGAGATCCTGCGCAAGTGGCGGGCGGCCGGGGTGCGCATGGAGGAGGAGGCGAGCGGCGAGGACGAGGGCCCCCGCCCCCTGGAAGGCCTCACGGTCGTGGTCACCGGGACGCTGGAGCACTACACCCGGGATGGCGCGAAAGAGGCGCTCCAGAGCCGGGGTGCGAAGGTGACCGGTTCCGTTTCGAAGAAGACGTCTTTCGTGGTCGTCGGGGACAACCCCGGTTCGAAGTACGACAAGGCGATGCAAGTGAAGGTTCCGGTTCTCAACGAGGAAGGCTTCGTTGTGCTGCTGGAACAGGGACCGGACGCGGCCAGGGAAGTCGCGCTTCCGACCGAGGAGTAGCGGTTGAAGGCCACCCGTTCAGCGCATACCAGATGCATACGGGTGGCCGGGTCGCATTCGGGCAACCGTAGTCGACCGCTGCCCGTGGAAGCCTTCTGCGGCCTACTGTTGAGGTGTGCGCCTGCCGTGCCCCGCCGCGAACGGGGTATCTCCTGCTCAACAAGAGCGTGGAAGGGGGCATCCCCTGCTCGGCACGAGTTCGGGAGCAGTGCATCCCGTGGCTCGTCGAGAGCGCGGGGACGAATGTGCGGACCCGGCCGCCTTTGGGCCGCGTCCGTGTGGCGTGGGCACCGCCGGCTGTGAGAGGGACGGGAATGGAACCGACCGAGAGCGCCGCCCCGGACTCACCGCTGCCCGTGCGCCGGTGGTGCGTGCCGGGCACCTGGCTGCGCGGCCGCCGGGGTGAGCAGACCACCGCCCCGGCCACCGTCGCCGGGACGGCGGCCGGAGCGCTGAGCACCGCCATCGAACCCCGGGAGCGGGCCTGGACCGCCCCCACCCCCGGCCGCGGCACGGAGAGCGCCGTGGCCATGGCGGGCGGCCCCACCGCACCCGAGCCCCGCGACCCGTGGCCGCTGCTCCCCGTCATGGTCGTCACGGCCGCCGCGATCCTGCTCGGCACCGGCTTCTTCCAGGCCCTCACCGGCCCGCACGCGCTCTTCCCCTCCGGCGCGGCGGGCTGGTCGCTCGCCGTCCTCACCGGCCTCATCGTCGCCCACCTCGTCGCCCTCGGCCGGGACCGCTGGTGGGGCGGCACGGGCTCCGGCGGAGCGCTCACCGTCGCCGTACTGCTGCTCTACGGCTGGGTGCCCGCCGGCATGGTCAGCCTCACCGTCGTCGTCCTGGTCGGCGCCGCGCGCAGGCACCGCTGGCGCCAGGGCGTGCTGCACGGCGCGGTCGACATCCTCGGCATCGGCGCGGGCGCCCTCACCCTGGCCGCGTTCGGCACCTCACCGACGGCCGCGTCGCCCTGGCTCCCCGAGACCTGGGACCTGTACACCGCCCCCGAGGTGGCCCTGGTCGCCGTCGCCTACCTCGCCGTCACGCGCGTACTGCTCTGGTACGTCCACGCGCCGCGCACCGGCGCCCTGCCCACCGTCACCCGAACGGCCCTGGTCCGGCAGGGACTCCTCGGCATCGCGCTGCTCGGCATCGCGCCGCTGATCTGCGTGGTGGCGATCTCCCTGCCGATCCTGCTGCCGCTCTTCGCGATCCCGCTCGTCGCGCTCGACTCCACCCTGTGGATCGCCCGCGCCCGGGCGGAGGAGCAGCTGCGGGACCCGCTCACCGGGCTGCCCAACCGGCAGTGGCTCCTGGAGCGGACCTGGACGGCCCTCGACGACGCCGAGCGGATCGGGGCACGATCCGCCCTGATGCTGATCGACATGGACCGCTTCCGTTCGGTGAACGACACACTCGGCCATCTCGCCGGTGACCGGCTGCTGTTGCAGATAGCGGACCGGCTGCGGCTCGCCCTGCCGCGCGGCGCGGAGGCGGCCCGGCTCGGCGGCGACGAGTTCGCCGTGCTGCTGCCCATCGCCGACTCCACGACGTCCGCCACGCGCGTGGCCCGCCAGTTGGTCGCCGCGCTCGGCTCGCCGCTCGACCTCGACGGCCTCACCCTCGTCCTGGAGGCAAGCGCGGGCCTCGCCGTCTTCCCCGACCACGCGCTCGACGCGGAGGGGCTGCTGCGCCGGGCGGACGTGGCGATGTACCAGGCGAAGCGGGACCGCACGGGCGTCGAGGTGTACGAGTCCAAGCGGGACTCCAACACCCCGGACAGGCTGGGCCTGTTGGGGGATCTGCGGCGGGCGCTCGACGCGGGCGACGTCGAACTGCACTACCAGCCCAAGGTCCGCTTCGACGGCAAGGTCGCGGGGCTCGAGGCGCTGGTGCGGTGGGTGCACCCCGAGCGCGGGAAGGTGCCCCCGGACGAGTTCATCGCCATCGCCGAGTCGTCCGGGCTGATGCCGCACCTGACGGAGTACGTCCTCGAGTCCGCCCTCGGCCAGGTGGCCAAGTGGCAGGCGCAGGGCCTGAAGGTCCCGGTCGCCGTGAACGTCTCGCCGCGCGATGTGCACACGCCCGGCTTCGCGGGCGCGGTCGCGGCGCGGCTCGCCCGGCACGGGGTCCCGGCGGGGGCGCTGCAGCTGGAGATAACCGAGCACGTGCTCCTCGAGGACCCGCAGCGGGCCGCGGACACGCTGGCCGGGCTCACCGGGCACGGGGTCAAGATGTCGCTCGACGACTTCGGCACGGGGTACTCCTCGCTGGTCCACCTGCGGCGCCTTCCGGTGAGCGAGCTGAAGATCGACCGCTCCTTCGTGGCGCGGCTCGCCATCGACAACGAGGACGCGGAGATCGTCCGCTGCACGGTGGACCTCGCGCACTCCCTGGGGCTGCTCGTCGTCGCCGAGGGCGTCGAGGACGACGAGACGTGGGAGCGGCTGCGGGACCTCGGGTGCGACGCGGTGCAGGGGTGGCTGGTCGCCGCGGCGATGCCGCCCGAGGAGACCACCGCGTGGCTGCGGGCGCGGGGCTCGCGCGGCTGGCGCCGCCCGGCGGACGTCGCGGCGGAGGCGGCGGCGGCCCTCGCCGAAGGCTCCGACGTGGGGGAGTCCTCGGGGCACGTGGTGAAGTAGCCGTCACCGTTCTCCCGTGCGGGGCAAACG
>NZ_WMBF01000840.1:0-1248 GCF_019400875.1 Streptomyces anatolicus
GGCCCACCCTCCCAGGGGGCCCTACTCCGCGAAACGGAACGTAGACGTCACCGCGTCGAAGATGTCGAAGAACGAGTCCGCCAGTTCGAGGATCTGGCTGCTCCCCGAGACCAGCGCGACCTTGCCCTCCTGGCCCGGCACCGGAATGAACGTCTGCATCAGGACGACGCGCATCGTGCGGTCGTCGCCCGGCACGGAGATGTCCTCGACGCCGTACGTGCGCGCCGCGAGGCCGACGCCCGGGATGTCGACGGTCGTGACCTTGCGCCACGCGTCGCCCTCCCGCTTGGCCTCGCGCACGCCGAGCTGGGCGACGATGCGGTTCGGGTCGGTCGGGAGTATGTCGCCGCTCGGCGTGCGGGCGCCGACAAGGGAGACGGTGACCGAGCCGGTGACCGGCGTATCGCCGCCGAAGGTCTCCGCCATGCAGCCGCAGTACAGGGCCCCGGACTGCCAGGCCTCCTTCGACGCCTTGCGCAGGAAGCCTTCGAAGGTCTCGCGGTAGGGGGCGAGCTCGGGGCGGGCCCGCACGCGGTCGTTGATCATCTGGCGGATGGCGGCGTCGCGGGACTCGGGGCGTACGTCGAACTCCCACCACGTCTCCGGCACCTTGATGCTGAATCCGCCGCGCGCGATGGTCTGCGGTGCTGTGTAGCGGGCCATGGCTGTTCTCGTCCCCTTCGTCGGCGTATGCCGGGCCGGCCGGCCGACTGCTCGCCGGTCCGGCCCCGGCCAGCCTACGAGGCTCCCTCACCCCCGGGCTCGCCGCCCGCTACTCCCCCGTGACGCCGTCGATCCGCTCCCTCAGCAGGTCGGCGTGGCCGTTGTGGCGGGCGTACTCCTCGATCATGTGCGTGAGGACGTAACGGAGGGAGTACGTCTCTCCGTCGTGCTCACCGGTGGCGTCCAGGGAGTCAAGGGCGTCGACGACGGCGCGGGAGCGGGCGCACTCCGCGTGCCAGACCCCGAAGGCCTCGTCGGGATCGGCGTCCGCCACATCGAAGTCGGCGGGCTCACCGGGCAGCCGCCCGCGCCAATTAGCCTTCAGGGCCTCACCGTTCAGCACGTTCCTGAACCAGCTCCGCTCCACCTCGGCGAGGTGCCGGACCAGCCCGAGCAGCGACATGTCGGAGGGCGGCACGGCCCGCTCCTTGAGCTGCCCGACGGTGAGCCCGGCGCACTTCATGGCAAGGGTCTCGCGCTGGTACTGGAGGAAGGCGGTGAGGGAGGCGCGTTCGTCTGGGGGGG
>NZ_WMBF01000116.1:0-16233 GCF_019400875.1 Streptomyces anatolicus
ATCTTGTGAACGGGCGCACAAGCGACCCTCATTGTGACATCGGGGTGTTCTCCGGGTTCGCTCAGGGCCCTTCACCCTGTTCTGGGTGGGTACGGGGCGGCTACCGTCGATTCGTGGCTACGTTCCGGCTCCAGGGGAGCAGAGTGCTCGCCGTCGACATGACGGGCGACGCGGTGAAGGCGAAGAACGGCTCGATGGTCGCCTATGACGGCCAGATGGCCTTCAAAAAGATGTCCGGCGGCGGCGAGGGCATACGCGGCATGGTGACCCGCCGCGTCACCGGCGAGCAGATGACGGTGATGGAGGTGAAGGGGCACGGCACGTGCTGGTTCGCCGACCGTGCGACGGAGATCAACCTCGTGGAGCTGCGCGGCGAGAAGCTGTATGTGGAGGCGGGCAATCTGCTGTGCACCGACGCCGGCCTGCGCACCGGCACCAGCTTCACGGGACTGCGCGGCGCGACCCAGGGGAACGGCCTGTTCACGACGACCGTGGAGGGCACGGGCCAGGCGGCGATCGTCTCCGACGGCCCCGCCGTGGTGCTGCGCGTCTCCCGGCAGTATCCGCTGACGGTCGACCCGGGGGCGTATATCGCGCATCAGGGCGATGTCCGCCAGAGCTTCCAGTCCGGCGTCACCTTCCGCACGTTCATGGGCGAGGGCGGCGGCGAGGCCTTCCAGATCCGCTTTGAGGGCGACGGCCTGGTCTACGTACAGCCCAGTGAGCGCACCACGATCGCGGGGGACGTCTGACATGCCCTTCCGGGAGATCAACTCGAAGATGGTCGAGGCGACGGTGGCGCCGGGCGCCAAGATCTTCAGCCAGCGCGGCGCCATGCTCGCCTATCAGGGAGACGTCTCCTTCACTCCCAACCTCCAGGGCGGCCAGGGCGGTCTGGCGTCCATGATCGGCCGCCGGGTCGCGGGCGAGGCGACACCCCTGATGACCGTCGAGGGCAGCGGGACGGTCCTGTTCGGGCACGGCGGCCACCACATCCAGGTGATCGGCCTCTCCGGAGACACGCTGTATGTGGAGGCGGACCGCCTCCTGGCCTTCGACGGCACGCTCCGGCAGGGCACGATGTTCATGGGCTCCCAGGGCGGCGTCATGGGCATGGTGCGCGGCCAGGTCACCGGCCAGGGCCTGTTCACCACGACCCTGAAGGGCCACGGCGCGGTCGCCGTGATGGCGCACGGCGGCGTGATCGAGGTCCCGATCACCCCCCAGCGCCCGGTGCACGTCGACCCCCAGGCCTATGTGGCCCACCACGGCGACGTGCGCAACAAGCTCTCCACCGCGCTCGGCTGGCGCGACATGGTGGGCCGCGGCTCCGGCGAGGCGTTCCAGCTGGAGCTGTCGGGCAGCGGCGTGGTGTTCGTACAGGCCTCGGAGGAGAAGCTGTGAATCCGCACGTATCGACCCCGGCGGGCGCGCCCGCGGTCTTCGACCCCCTGACCCTGCCGAGCGACGACAACGTGAACGCGTACACCTTCTGCGTGGAGCTGAAGGGAAGCCAGTGGTTCCTGCAGAAGGGGAAGATGATCGCCTACTACGGGCGGATCGACTTCAACGGCATCGGGCACGGCCGTCTCGACCGTCTGGTCCGGACCAGTTTTCATTCGCCGCTGCACGCAAGTGACTGGGTGGTGGCGGACGGCCAGGGCAAGATGCTCCTCGCCGACCGGGCATTCGACGTCAATTCGTACGACCTGGATGAGGGCAACCTGACCATTCGCTCGGGCAACCTCCTCGCTTTTCAGCCAACTCTCGCGTTGAAGCAGTCGATCGTTCCGGGCTTCCTGACACTCATCGGAACCGGAAAGTTCGTGGCCGCGTCGAACGGTCCGGTGGTGTTCATGGAACCGCCGATCCGCGTCGATCCACAGGCGCTCGTGGGGTGGGCGGACTGCCCTTCACCGTGCCATCACTATGACCACGGTTACCTCACCGGTGTGATCGGAGGCCTGCGGGCACTGACCGGCGTCGGCGGCGCCTCCGGGGAGGAGCACCAGTTCGAGTTCGTGGGGGCCGGCACGGTACTGCTCCAGTCGACCGAGGCGCTCATGCCCGAGCAGGCGACGGGAGGGGTGCCGGAGCAGGCGGGGGTGCCGAGTGGGAGGAGCGCTCCCACTCCACCGGGTCCGCAATCCGGCGCACCGCGTCTTCCCGGACAACTGGGGGACCTCCAGCGTCGCTTCGGGCTGTGAGCGGTAGTCTGCGGAGTGTGACGGCGAACGCCTGTGCCCCTCCCCGCGACCAGGGGATGCGAGGCGCGTCACATCCCACCATTCGTTCACCTTTCAACTTCTTAGGTAGAATCGATTCCATGGAGACCGAGACGGCCCCGCAGTGGCTGACCGACGAGGAACAGTGCGCCTGGCGCACCCACGTGGAGGTCAACAGGATGCTGACGTATCAGCTCGAAAAGGACCTTCAGCCGTTCAACCTGACCATGAACGACTACGACATTCTCGTGCATCTCTCCGAATCGGACGAGCTGCGGATGCGCATGAGCGATCTCGCCGCCGCCACCCTGCAGTCCAAGAGCCGCCTGTCCCACCAGATCACCCGCATGGAGAACGCGGGCCTGGTGCGCCGTGAGAACTGCGAGTCCGACCGGCGCGGCCTCTACACCGTCCTCACCGAGGAGGGCATGGAGACCATGCAGAAGGTGGCCCCGCACCACGTCGCCTCCGTGCGGCGGCACTTCGTCGACCTCGTCTCCCCCGAGGCGCTCGGCGAGCTGCACAAGGCCCTGACCCCCATCGCCGAGCACCTGCGCTCCCAGCGCGGCAAGCCCTGAGCCTTCCGCGACCGGCCGCGCCACCCCTCAACGCTCCGACGACTGAGGGCGCGGCAGCCGTAGCTCGAAGAGCGCACCCCCGGACGGCGCCTCCCCGACCCCGAGCGTGCCGCCGTGCCGCGCCGCCACGTCCCGTGCGATCGCGAGGCCAAGACCGGCCCCGCCCTCGTCCCGGGTCCGCGCGTCATCCAGACGTACGAACCGCTCGAAGATCCGCTCCCGTTCGCCCGGGGGCACCCCGCTTCCGTCATCGGTCACCTCAAGGACCGCCCACGCGCCATCGGCCCGGGTGGTGACCGTGACGCGGGAGCGGGCGTGCCGCTGCGCGTTGTTCACAAGGTTGCCGAGCACCCGCGCCAACTGGCCGCGGGAGCCCGCGACCTCGACGCTCTTCAGCTCCGTGTGTACGTCGACACGGTCCCGGGTGCGCTGCGAAAGCTCCTCCCGGACGAAGGCCGCCAGATCGACGCGCCCCTCGCCGGGCTTCTCGCCCGCGTCGAGGCGGGCGAGCAGGAGCAGGTCGGCGGCGAGTTCCTGGAGCCGCACGGTGTCCTCGACGGCGCCGTCGACGTCCAGCAACTCCGGGTGCGCGGCGCCGACTTCGAGCTGGGTGCGCAGCGAGGCGATGGGGCTGCGCAGCTCGTGCGAGGCGTCCGCCACGAAGCGCCGCTGGCGCTCCACGGAGGTCTGCAGAGCGGTCAGCGTCTCGTTCGTCGTGCGGGCGAGACGGGCGATCTCGTCGTGCGTGTCCGGCTCGGGCACGCGGCGCGCCAGGTCCTCCGACGCGGTGATCGCGGACATCTCGGCGGTGATCGCGGCCACCGGGCGCAGCGCGCGGCGCGTCACCAGCCAGGTGACGCCCGCGACGACGCCGAGCAGCAGGGGGAAGCCGATGAGCATGGACGTCAACGCCGTCGACACCGCGCTCTGTTCGTCGGCGAGCGAGCCGCCCGCGTAGACGGTGAGGTCGCCCCTGGCATCCGTGCTCACCTCGACGGCGGCGAAGCGGTAGTCGGCGCTCTCGCCGTCGACGGTGGCGGAGCCGTCGGTGTAGTCGGCCTCGTCGTCGATCTCGCCGGGCTCGGCGGGGTCGCCGGGGTCGCCGGGCTCGGGGCCGCCCTCGCCGCCGCTCTCGCCGCCGTCGGAATCGGCATCCCCGTCACCATCCCCGGAGGGCTTCGCGGCGGCGGAGCCGGGCTTGACCGCGTCGACCCCGGTGCCGCTGATGCGCTCCAGGTCCTCGCTCGCGGCCACCAACTTGCCGTTCTCGTCGACCACTTGGACGGGGGCCTCCTCACCGTCGGGCAGGTCGAGATCGCCGTACGCCCGGCCCGTCGCCAGCTGGGAGGCGACCTCGCGGGCGGCGGCGTCGGCGCGGCCGTCCGCCTGGCCGGTGAGGTTGGCGCGCAGCGAGAGCAGCACGGCGGCGCCCGCCGCGATCAGCGCGAGGGCCACGACCAGGCTCGCGCCGAGCGTGGCCCGGGCGCGCACGGAACCGAACAGCCGCCTCATCGCGGGGCCTCGAGACGGTAACCGGCGCCGCGCACCGTCTTGATGAGCGCCGCGCCCAGCTTGCGGCGCAGCGTGCTCACGTACACCTCGACGATGTTCGGGTCCCCTTCATAAGCGAAGTCCCAGACGTGTTCCAGGATGTCGCCCTTGGAGACGACCTCCCCGGCCCGCAGCACAAGCTGCTCGAGGACCGCGAACTCCTTGGCGGTGAGGGTGATCTCGTCCTCGCCGCGGAAGACGCGCCGCGCGGCCGTGTCGACCTTGAGGTCGCCCAGGGTGTGGAGGGGCGACGGGCCACCGTTGCCCCTGCGGCGCAGCAGCGCCTTCACCCGGGCCACAAGTACGACGTACGAGAACGGCTTGGTGAGGTAGTCGTCGGCGCCCGTGTCCAGCCCCTCCGCCTCGTCGTACTCGCCGTCCTTGGCGGTGAGCATCAGGATCGGCACGTCGTGGCCGGCGGCGCGCAGCGTGGAGCAGACGCGGTAGCCGTTCATGCCGGGCAGCATGATGTCGAGGATGACCAGGTCGTACGTGCCCTCGCTCGCCCGGTGCAGTCCGTCGACGCCGTCGTGGACGACGTCGACGGCGTAGCCCTCGGCGGTCAGGCCCTTGGCGAGCGACAGGGCAAGCCGCTTCTCGTCCTCCACGATCAACAAACGCATGCGCTCAGGGTCGCAGAGCGAAGCTGAAGAGTTCTTCAGGCGGCTTCAGCTTCCGTTCAGGATCGTTCGGCCAGATTGGTCCTCATCGAAAGCGAACGGCAGCGGCCCCGGCCGCCGCCACACTCGCCGACCATCTCGGGAGGAACTCCATGAAGCGCAACATCGTCATCGCCACCGTCGCCGCCGCGGCCCTGATCACGGGAGGCACCGCCACCGCCCTCGCGACCACCGGCGACGACGAGACCGCCGCCAAGCAGTCGAGCGTCCAGGTCAAGGACAACGACCGCAAGGACGACGACCGCGATGACCGGGACGACCAGGACGACCGGGACGACCGGGACGACCGCAAGGGTGGCGACCGCGACGACCGCGACGACGCCGCGGAGAACACCGCCGAGGCCAAGGCCGCCAAGGTGACGGCCGCGGAAGCGATCAAGGCGGCCCTCGCGAAGACCCCCGGCACCGCGGTCTCCGCCGATCTTGACGAGGAGGACGGCGGCCTGGTCTGGGGCGTCGACATCCTGAAGGGCAACACCTGGCACGAGGTCGAGGTCGACCCCGGCACGGGCAAGGTGCTCGGCACCTGGGTCGACAAGGACGACGACGGTGACGACGCCGCCGACACCGCCCGGGTGAACGCCGCGCTCAAGGGCGCCTCCACCAGCGCCGAGGACGCCGCGCGCGCCGGTGCCGCCAAGGGCAAGGTGACCTCCGTCGACCTGGACGACGACGGCAAGGCCGGCGCCTGGGGCGTCGAGACGACGGGCGCCAAGGGCGCCGAGTCCGAGTGGAAGGTCGACCTGAAGACCGGCAAGGTCACCGCGGACCGCCACGACGACCGTGACGACCGGGACCACGACGGCTCGGACGACCACGACGACCGTGACGCCCAGGACAACGACGGCTCGGACGACTGACACCCGGCCACCGCACCCCCCGTCCCCCCGAGGGCGGCGTCTCTGGACGCCGCCCTCTCGGTGCTGTCAGGCGAACTCCGGCGTCATGGCGGCGGCCACCCTCAGATGCGGCGCGGTCTGCTTCTCCCTCCCCAGGCGCTGGAGCGCTGATCGGCGTGATCGCCACCTGGGTCGACGACGACGCACCTGCTCCGGCCGAGGAGACCGCCCTGGCGTTCTGGCGCCTCTTCCGGAACTGAGGAGCGCGCCCGGCCGCCCACCCGCGCGACGCACGCACAGGTCATCCAGCGGTGAGGCCCGCCACCAGCTCATCCGCGGCCGCGTACGGATCGAGCTCCCCCGCCACGATCCGCTCCGCCAGCGCGGAGAGCCGCCGGTCGCCGTGGAGGGAGCCGACCCGCTCCCGCAGCGCGGTGACCGCGATGGTCTCCACCTCACGGGAGGCACGGGAGACCCGCCGCTCGGCGAGGACCCCCCGCTCCTCCATCCACGCCCGGTGCTTCTCCAGCGCCTCGACGACCTCGTCGATGCCCTCGCCCCGCGCCGCGACCGTCTTCACGATGGGCGGCCGCCAGTCCCCGGGACCGCGGGACTCGCCGAGGCCGAGCATGTGGTTCAGCTCCCGCGCGGTGGCGTCCGCGCCGTCGCGGTCCGCCTTGTTGACCACGTACACATCGCCGATCTCCAGGATCCCGGCCTTGGCCGCCTGGATCCCGTCGCCCATGCCCGGCGCGAGCAGGACCACGGAGGTGTCCGCCTGCGAGGCGATGTCGACCTCGGACTGCCCCACGCCGACGGTCTCCACCAGTACGACGTCGCAGCCCGCCGCGTCCAGGACGCGGATCGCCTGTGGGGCGGCCCACGCGAGCCCGCCGAGGTGGCCGCGGGTCGCCATGGAGCGGATGTAGACGCCGGGGTCGGACGCGTGGTCCGACATCCGCACCCGGTCACCGAGGAGCGCGCCCCCGGAGAAGGGCGACGAGGGGTCCACGGCGAGTACGCCGACCCGCTTCCCGGCCCGCCGATAGGCGCTGACCAGCGCGGACGTCGACGTGGACTTGCCGACGCCGGGCGACCCGGTGATCCCCACCACATACGCGTGCCCCGCCAGCGGAGCGAGCGCCGCCATCACCTCACGCAGCTGCGGCGACGCCCCCTCGACCAGTGAGATCAGCCGGGCCACGGCCCGCGGCCTGCCCTCGCGGGCCTGCGCCACCAGGGAGGGGACGTCCTGCATGAGACAGCTCCGTTCACTACGTACGGCACACCACGGGCAAGCGGAACCCGGGGGTCAGCCCTTCGCCACCTTGAGGATCAGCGCGTCGCCCTGGCCGCCGCCACCGCACAGCGCCGCCGCGCCGACACCGCCGCCGCGCCGCTTCAGCTCAAGGGCGAGGTGCAGCACGACACGCGCGCCGGACATCCCGATCGGGTGACCCAGCGCGATGGCGCCGCCGTTGACGTTCACCTTTTCCGAGGACACTCCGAGGTCCTTCATTGACTGCACCGCGACGGCGGCGAAGGCCTCGTTGATCTCGATGAGGTCCAGGTCCGCGACGTCGAGGCCGTCCTTCTTCAGGGCGTGCCGGATGGCGTTGGACGGCTGGGACTGCAGCGAGTTGTCGGGGCCCGCCACATTGCCGTGCGCGCCGATCTCCGCGATCCACTGCAGGCCCAGCTCCTCGGCCTTGGCCTTGGACATGACGACGACCGCCGCGGCGCCGTCGGAGATCTGCGAGGACGTGCCCGCGGTGATCGTGCCGTCCTTGGCGAAGGCGGGGCGCAGCTTGCCGAGGGACTCGGCGGTGGTCTCGGCGCGGATGCCCTCGTCCTTGGCGAAGAGCACCGGGTCGCCCTTGCGCTGCGGGATCTCGATCGGCGTGATCTCGGCCTCGAACAGGCCGTTCTTCTGCGCGGCGGCGGCCCGCTGGTGCGAGAGCGCGGCGATCTCGTCCTGCTCGGCGCGGCCGATGCCGAGGCGGCTGTTGTGCTTCTCGGTCGACTCGCCCATCGCGACGCCCTCGAAGGAGTCGGTCAGGCCGTCGTACGCCATCGAGTCGAGCATCTCGATCGCGCCGTACTTGTGGCCCTCGCGCGACTTGGGGAGCAGGTGCGGGGCGTTGGTCATCGACTCCTGGCCGCCCGCGACGACGATGTCGAACTCGCCGGCGCGGATCAGCTGGTCGGCGAGGGCGATCGCGTCGAGGCCCGAGAGACAGACCTTGTTGACGGTGAGCGCGGGGACGTTCATGGGGATGCCCGCCTTGACGGCGGCCTGGCGCGCCGGGATCTGCCCTGCCCCGGCCTGGAGCACCTGGCCCATGATCACGTACTGGACCTGGTCGCCTCCGATGCCGGCCCGGTCGAGCGCGGCCTTGATCGCGAAGCCCCCCAGGTCCGCACCCGAGAAGGATTTCAGGGAGCCGAGCAGGCGACCCATGGGCGTACGGGCGCCCGCGACGATCACTGAGGTGGTACCGGACGTTCGAGACATGTGCCACGGCCCCTTGGGAGGAGAAGTTAACGAGGGTTTATCTGAATGTACTGAGCGGTACGTCGCACGTCATCGGGCGACGAGTGTGATCGCGCGCACGTTGCGTAATCACCGCGTGAAGCGCTGCACTTGGAGCATGCTGACGCGAATCGACCACATCGGGATCGCCTGTTTCGACCTCGACAAGACCGTCGAGTTCTACCGGGAGACGTACGGATTCACGGTCTTCCACACCGAAGTCAACGAGGAGCAGGGCGTGCGGGAGGCCATGCTCAAGATCAACGAGACCAGTGACGGGGGCGCCTCCTACCTCCAGCTCCTCGAACCCACCCGCGAGGACTCCGCGGTCGGCAAATGGCTGGCCAAGAACGGTGAGGGCGTGCACCACATCGCCTTCGGCACCGCGGACGTGGACGGCGACGCCGCGGCCATCAAGGACAAGGGCGTACGCGTTCTGTACGAGGAGCCGCGCATCGGTTCCATGGGGTCCCGCATCACGTTCCTGCACCCCAAGGACTGCCACGGGGTGCTGACCGAACTCGTCACTTCGGCGCCCTCCGAGACACCGGAGCACTGACCTCCGTATATCTGGGCCGGTAGGGTTAGTGACTGGCCGTCCGAAGTCGGGGCGGCAGGCTGCCCGAAACCTGGGCGGCCGCGTGCCGGGGTCCGGGTTTCGGGGGACGAGGGTCGGGGCAGCGACTGATGCTCCGCCGTTGATCTGACACCATTCCCCCGGGGGTCCCGTTCGGCGGATGGACGGGGCTCGTTGGAGACTTGCGACCAGGGGACGGATGGGACCGCGCAGTGCGGGGCTACGAACGCCAAGAGAACTCGCGGGCTGAGACCGACAGTCTTTCGCGGTTCGAGGCCGAGATGGACCGGCTGAAGACCGAGCGGGAGAAAGCCGTCCAGCACGCCGAGGACCTCGGCTACCAGGTCGAGGTGTTGCGCGCCAAGCTGCACGAGGCGCGCCGCAACCTCGCGAACCGCCCTGCCTACGACAGCGCGGACATCGGCTACCAGGCCGAGCAGCTGCTGCGCAACGCGCAGATCCAGGCCGAGCAGCTGCGCGCGGACGCCGAGCGCGAGCTGCGCGACGCCCGCGCGCAGACGCAGCGCATCCTCCAGGAGCACGCCGAGCAGCAGGCCCGCCTCCAGTCCGAGCTGCACGCCGAGGCCGTCGCGCGCCGCCAGCAGCTCGACCAGGAGCTCGCCGAGCGCCGCCAGACCGTCGAGTCCCACGTCAACGAGAACGTGGCCTGGGCCGAGCAGCTGCGCGCCCGCACCGAGCAGCAGGCCCGCCGCCTCCTGGACGAGTCGCGCGCCGAGGCCGAGCAGTCCCTGGCCGCCGCCCGCGCCGAGGCCGAGCGCGTCGCCGAGCAGGCCCGCCGCCGCCTGGCGAGCGACGCGGAGGCCGCCCGCGCAGAGGCCGAGGCCATCCTGCGCCGCGCCCGCTCGGACGCCGAGCGCCTCCTGAACGCCGCCTCCACGCAGGCCCAGGAGGCCACCGACCACGCCGAGCAGCTGCGCTCCACCACGGCCACCGAGTCCGAGCAGGCCCGCCGCCAGGCCGCCGAGGCGAGCCGCGCGGCCGAGCAGCGCATCGCCGAGGCCGACGCGGCGCTGCGCGAGGCGCGCGCCGAGGCCGAGAAGGTGCTCGCCGAGGCGAAGGAGAGCGCGGGCAAGCAGCTCGCGGCCGCCGAGGCAGCGGGCGAGCAGCGCACGCGCACCGCCAAGGAGCAGGTCGCCCGGCTCGTCGGCGAGGCCACCAAGGAGGCCGAGTCCGCCAAGTCCGAGGCCGAGCAGCTGATCGCCGACGCTCGCGCGCAGGCCGAGAAGCTGATCGCGGACGCCGCCGAGAAGGCGCGCACGATCACCGCCGAGGAGACCGCGAGCCAGCTCGCGAAGGCCGCGCGGACGGCCGAGGAGGTCCTGGACAAGGCCTCGAAGAACGCCAAGGAGACCACGAAGGCCGCCACCGACGAGGCCGAGCGGATCCGCTCCGAGGCCGAGACCGAGGCGGACCGGCTGCGCGCCCAGGCGCACGACATCGCCGAGGAGCTGAAGGGCGCGGCGAAGGACGACACCAAGGAGTACCGCGCCAAGACCGTCGAGCTGCAGGAGGAGGCGCGCAGGCTGCGCGGTGAGGCCGAGCAGCTGCGGGCCGAGGCCGTCTCCGAGGGCGAGCGCATCCGGGGCGAGGCGCGGCGCGAGGCCGTCAAGGAGATCGAGGCGGCGGCCAAGTCCGCCGAGGAGCTGCTCGCCAAGGCCAAGGCCGACGCCGAGGAGCTGCGCACGGCCGCGACCGCCGAGAGCGAGCGGCTGCGCTCGGACGCGCTGGAGCGCGCCACCACGCTGCGTACGCAGGCCGAGGAGACGCTGGAGCGCACCCGCGCGGAGGCCGAGCGGCACCGCGAGGAGGCCGCCGAGCAGGCCGAGGCCACCAAGGCCGAGGCCGAGGAGGCCGCGCGGACGCTGCGCGAGGAGACCGAGCGGGCCATAGCGGCACGGCAGGCCGAGGCCGCCGATGAGCTGACGCGGCTGCACACGGAGGCCGAGGAGCGCCTGGCCGCCGCCGAGCAGGCGCTGACCGAGGCCCGTTCGGAAGCCGCGCGCATGCGCAAGGAGGCCACGGACGAGACCGACCGGCTGCGCGCGGAGTCCGCCGAGCGGATCCGCACCCTCCAGTCGCAGGCGGAGACGGAGGCCGAGCGGCTGCGCGACGAGGCGGCCGCCGACGCCTCGCAGACCCGCGCCGAGGGCGAGGCCCTTGCCGTGCGGCTGCGTTCGGAGGCCGCGGCCGAGGCCGAGCGGCTCAAGACCGAGGCGCAGGAGTCCGCCGACCGGGTGCGCGCGGAGGCCGCCGCCGCGGCCGAGCGGGTCGGCGCGGAGGCCGCCGAGGAGCTGGCCGCCGCCCAGGAGGAGGCGGCCCGCCGCCGCCGCGAGGCCGAGGAGACCCTGGGTTCCGCGCGCGCGGAGGCCGACCAGGAGCGCGAGCGGGCCCGCGAGCAGAGCGAGGAACTGCTCGCATCGGCCCGCAAGCGCGTCGAGGAGGCGCAGGCCGAGGCCGTCCGCCTCGTCGAGGAGGCCGACCGGCGCGCGACCGAGATGGTCTCGGCCGCCGAACAGACCGCCCAGTCCGTACGGGACTCCGTCGCCGGCCTGCACGAGGCGGCGCAGGAAGAGGTCGCGGGCCTGCGCTCGGCCGCCGAGCACGCCGCCGAGCGCACGAGGACGGAGGCGCAGGAGGAGGCCGACCGGCTGCGCGCCGACGCCCACGCCGAGCGGGAGCGCGCCGCGGAGGACGCGAGCCGCATGCGGCGCGAGGCGGCGGAGGCCTCGGAGGCCGCCAAGGCCCTCGCGGAGCGCACGGTCTCGGACGCGATCGCGGAGTCCGAGCGGATGCGTTCGGACGCGTCCGAGCACGCCCAGCGGGTGCGCACGGAGGCATCCGACACCATCGCCCAGGCCGAGCAGGACGCCGCCCGCACGCGCGCCGACGCCCGCGAGGACGCCAACCGCATCCGCAGCGACGCGGCGGGTCAGGCCGACACCCTGATCGGCGAGGCCCGCAGCGAGGCCGAGCGGCTGCAGAACGAGACGATCGCGGAGGCCGAGCGCCTCAAGTCCGAGTCGACGGCGGAGGCGGAGCGCCTGCGCGTGGAGTCGACCACGGAGGCGGAGCGGGTCAAGAGCGAGAGCAGGGCGGAGGCCGAGCGGCTGCGCGTCGAGTCGACGACCGAGGCCGAGCGGCTCAGGGCCGAGACGGCCGCGGAGGCCGAGCGGGTCCGCGCGGAGTCCGTGGCCAAGGCCGAGAAGCTCATCTCGGACGCCTCCGGTGACGCGGAGCGGCTGCGCGCCGAGGCCGCCGAGTCGGTCAACTCCGCCCAGCAGCACGCCGAGCGGATCCGCTCCGAGGCCGAGCGGCTCAAGGCGGACGCGGCGCGGGAGGCCGAGCGGCTCACGTCCCAGGCGCGCGAGGAGGCCGAGCGCACCCTCGACGAGGCCCGCCAGGCCGCCAACAAGCGCCGTCAGGAAGCCGCCGAGCAGGTCGACACGCTCATCACCAAGGCCGCGGCCGAGGCCGAGAAGCTGACGTCGGACGCCCAGCAGAAGGCGCTGAAGGCGACCACGGACGCCGAGGCGCAGGCCGACACGATGGTCGGCGCGGCCCGCAAGGAGGCGGAGCGCCTGGTCGCCGAGGCGACGGTCGAGGGCAACACCCTGGTGGAGAAGGCCCGTACGGACGCGGACGAGCTGCTGATCGGCGCCCGGCGCGACGCGACCGCCATAAGGGAGCGCTCCGAGGAGCAGCGCGACCGGCTGACCGCCGAGATCGAGGAGCTGCACGCCCGTGCGCGCCGCGAGTCGGCCGAGGCGATGAAGTCCGCGGGCGAGCGCTGCGACGCGCTGGTGAAGGCCGCCGAGGAGCAGCTTGCCGAGGCCCAGGCGAAGGCGAAGGAGCTGGTCTCGGACGCCAACTCCGAGGCGGGCAAGGTCCGTATCGCCGCCGTGAAGAAGGCCGAGGCGCTGCTGAAGGAGGCCGAGACCAAGAAGGCCACGCTGGTCGGGGAGGCCGAGCGGATCAAGGCGGACGCGGAGGCCGAGGCGACGCGCACGGTCGAGGAGGGCAAGCGCGAGCTTGAGGTTCTGGTGCGGCGCCGCGAGGACATCAACGTGGAGATCTCGCGTGTCCAGGACGTGCTGGAGGCGTTGGAGTCCTTCGAGGCCCCGACGGGCGGTGCGAAGTCGTCGTCGAACAGCGGTTCAGGATCGGGTGGCGTCAAGGCGGGGGCTTCGGCCGGATCTACCCGTTCGGGTGGCAAGACGTCAGAGGGCTAGCCAAAGAGGGGCTACCGTGCTGTAGAGGACCTTCGGCCCTGTCGCTGGCAAGCACTCTGACGTCTTGCCACTCAAAAGGGGTGTCATTCTCCAGATCAAACAGGCATCTGCTCGATGACACGCCGCCTTGACCCCTAGGATTCCCTCTATCACCTCACCGGTCTCATTCGACAGGAACCCCATGAGCGACACTTCCCCCTACGGCTTCGAGCTTGTGCGGCGTGGGTACGACCGCGCTCAGGTGGACGAACGTATCTCCAAGCTCGTCTCCGACCGTGACAGCGCTCTCGCCCGTATCACTGCTCTGGAAAAGCGCATCGAGGAGTTGCACCTCGAAACGCAGAACGCCCAGGCCCAGGTCGCCGACGCCGAGCCGTCGTACGCCGGTCTCGGTGCCCGCGTCGAGAAGATCCTCCGCCTCGCCGAGGAGGAGGCGAAGGACCTGCGCGAGGAGGCCCGTCGCGCGGCCGAGCAGCACCGCGAGCTGGCCGAGTCCGCCGCCCAGCAGGTGCGCAACGACGCCGAGTCGTTCGCCTCCGAGCGCAAGGCGAAGGCCGAGGACGAGGGCGTCCGGATCGTCGAGAAGGCCAAGGGCGAGGCGAACGCGCTGCGTGCCGAGGCCCAGAAGGACGCGCAGTCCAAGCGTGAGGAGGCGGACGCCCTCTTCGAGGAGACGCGCGCCAAGGCCGCGCAGGCCGCCGCCGACTTCGAGACGAACCTCGCCAAGCGGCGTGAGCAGTCCGAGCGTGACCTGGCGTCCCGTCAGGCCAAGGCGGAGAAGCGCCTCGCGGAGATCGAGCACCGTGCGGAGCAGCTGCGTCTCGAGGCGGAGAAGCTGCGGACGGACGCGGAGCGTCGCGCCCGTCAGACCGTCGAGACCGCGCAGCGCCAGGCCGAGGACATCGTCGCGGACGCGAACGCCAAGGCCGACCGGATCCGCTCGGAATCCGAGCGGGAGCTCGCGGCGCTCACCAACCGCCGCGACTCCATCAACGCGCAGCTCACCAATGTGCGCGAGATGCTGGCGACGCTCACCGGTGCGGCCGTGGCCGCCGCCGGGACGCCCGCCGACGACGAGCCGGTCTCCCGGGGGGTCCCGGCGCAGCAGACCCGCTGAGCCCGTGCTCCCAGAGCCCCCTGCCGCTCCAGTGGCAGGGGGCTTTGCGCCGTTTTAGCGTTGCCGCATGATCGAGCTCTCGGGGCTGACCAAGCGGTACGGCGAGAAGGTGGCCGTCAACAACCTGACCTTCACCGTCCACCCCGGCATCGTCACCGGCTTCCTCGGCCCGAACGGCGCGGGGAAGTCCACCACCATGCGCATGATGCTCGGGCTCGACAACCCGTCAGCGGGTGACGTCCGCATCGACGGCAAGCACTACTCCCAGCTGAAGGACCCGCTCAAGTACATCGGCGCGCTCCTCGACGCCAAGGCCATGCACGGCGGGCGAAGCGCCTTCAACCACCTGCTCTGCCTCGCCCAGAGCAACGGCATCCCGCGCGGACGCGTCCGGGAGGTCCTGGACACCGTCGGGCTGACCGCCGTCGCCAAGAAGAAGGCCAAGGGGTTCTCGCTCGGCATGGGCCAGCGGCTCGGCATCGCGGGCGCGCTGCTCGGCGACCCCGAGATCCTGATGTTCGACGAACCGGTCAACGGCCTCGACCCCGAGGGCATCCACTGGATCAGGAATCTGATGAAGTCCCTTGCCTCACAAGGGCGTACGGTCTTCGTCTCCTCGCATCTGATGAGCGAGATGGCGCTCACCGCCGACCATCTCGTCGTCATCGGCCAGGGCCGTCTCCTCGCCGACACCTCGATGTCCGACTTCATCCGGCAGAACTCACGTTCGTACGTACGACTGCGCTCGCCGGAGCACGAACGGCTCCTCGACGTGCTGCACCAGGAGGGCATCACCGCTGCCGAAGCGGGCGACGGCACGCTCGAGGTGGACGGCACGGCCTCGGCGCGGCTCGGTGAACTCGCCGCGAGGCACGGGCTCGTACTCCATGAACTGAGCCCTCAGCAAGCCTCTCTGGAGGAGGCGTTCATGCGGCTCACCGCGGAGTCGGTGGAATACCACGCGCACTCGGACCACGCTCACTCGGACCCTACGGGGGTGAGCCCGCCGGAGCGGGCGGCCGGGTGGGGCGAGGGCTGGCAGCAGCGACGGAAGGGGGTCTGAGTGATGGCCGCCACGCAGGTACTGAAGTCGGAGTGGACGAAGATCCGGTCGGTCTCCTCGACCGTGTGGACGCTCGGCCTCGCCGTGGTCGTCACGGTCGCGCTCGGCGCGCTGATCAGCGTCCTGTCCAGGAACGACTACGACAATCTGGACGCCAGGGACAGGCTGTCCTTCGACGCGACGTTCATCAGCTTCGCGGGGATGTCGCTCGGCCAGCTCGCGATGATCGTGTTCGGGGTGCTCGTCGTCTCCAACGAGTACAGCACCGGGATGATCCGCACCTCGCTCGCGGCGGTCCCGCAGCGAGGCGCCTTCCTCTTCAGCAAGGTCCTCGTGGCGACGCTGCTCGCCTTCGCCGTGGGCCTTGCCACGAGCTTCCTCGCGTTCTTCGTGGGGCAGGCGATGCTCGGGCCCTACCGGGCGGAGATCGGTGACCCCGGGGTGCTGCGGGCGGTCATCGGCGGCGGGCTCTATATGACGCTCATCGCGATGTTCTCGATGGGCGTGGCGGCGATGCTGCGCAGCCCGATGCTCTCGCTCGGCATCCTGATGCCGTTCTTCTTCCTGATCTCCAGCATCCTCGGCAACGTCTCGGCCACGAAGAAGATCGGCCGCTTCCTGCCGGACCAGGCCGGCAGCAAGATCATGCAGGTCAAAACCCCCTTCGCCGATGACACCCCCTACGGGCCGTGGGGTGGCCTGGGGATCATGGTGGCGTGGGTGGTGCTGGCGCTCCTGGGCGGATACGCGCTGCTGAGGAGACGGGACGCGTAGGCGCCCTTGGGGGCGCCGGGGGCGGGCCCGGGGTGCGCCACATGCC
>NZ_WMBF01000117.1:0-16189 GCF_019400875.1 Streptomyces anatolicus
ACGACACATACGTGCCCCGGAACGACGTCGGGTCCTCGCGCCACGCGGCACGGATCGCCGTGAGGTACTCGTCGGTGATCGCGCCCCGCTCGTGGAAGGGGACGCCGAGCGCCGCGTACTCGGCGGCGGACCAGCCGACGCCCGCGCCGAGGATGAACCCGGCGGGGTTGAGCCGGTCAAGGTTGGCGGCGAGCCGCGCGGTCTGCAACGGGTGCCGGTAGGGGATCACCGTGATCGTGGTGCCGAGCCGCAGCCCGGGCACGCGCCCCGCCAGATGCGCGGCGAGCACGAACTGGTCGTAGAACGGCGCCGGGTAGACCTCGTGGACGTCGGGCGTCACCGCGATGTGGTCGGAGATCATCGCGAACTCGAAGCCGAGTTCACGGGCGTCGGCCGCCTGCCGCACCAGGGATTCGGGGGTCGTGCCGGAACCGAAGTTGAGGAGATTCACGCCGTATCGCATACCGGCAGTCTTGGTGATCAAGAGTGCGGGTGTCGAGTCCCGGCGCCCGCTACGGCCGCAGGTTCCAGCTCGCCACGACCGGGCGCCCGTGCTCCGTGCTCAGCCGGCTGATCGTGCCCGTGGCCATGAGGAACATCGAGCCGCCCGACGCGGGCAGACCGAGCCGCCGGGCCGTGAGGACGCGCAGGAAGTGACTGTGGGCGAAGAGGACCACGCTGCCCTCGTTGTTGGCCAGCGCCGCGTCCACCTTGGCCAGCATCCGGTCGGCGCGCTCACCGACCTGCTCCGGGCTCTCGCCGGGGTGCTCCGGCGGACCGGCGGCGACGCCGTCGGTGAAGAGGTACCAGTCGGGCCGGGTGCGGTGGATCTCGACGGTCGTCACGCCCTCGTACGCGCCGTAGTCCCACTCGCGCAGATCCGGGTCGACGTACGCGTCCGGGAACCCGGCCAGCTCCGCGGTCTCCCGCGAGCGCCGCAGCGGACTCGTGAACGCCGCGCCGATCCGGAACCCGCCGACGAGCGGGGCCAGCGAACGGGCCTGCTCCCTGCCGTTGTCCGTGAGGGGGATATCCGTCCAGCTGGTGTGCTGCCCGGTGAGGGCCCACGACGTCTCGCCGTGCCGGACGAGGAGCAGATCGCCCATGGTCGCGCCATTCCTGTTCTTCCGGTGGCGACCGGATCTCTCGGGTCGTGACCGGATGGTCCCGGTGGTGGCCGTACCGGGCGGTACGGCCACCACCGAGACTGCCACGCCCGCCACGTCGCACGCGTGGCGGGGCGCGCCTACAGCCCCTGCGCCGCCCGCGCGGGGCGGCCCGAGCCGCGGGTCAGGGCGTATCCGCCGACGCCCGCGAGCGCCGCGAGGACACCGCCGCCCGCCGTCCACAGCCAGCGCGACGACCACCAGCCGGAGGCCCAGCCGTCCTCGGGCTCGGTCGCGGCGGCCGGCCGCTGCCGGTCCGAGCCCGCGCCCGGCACCAGCGGCTCCCCGAGCACCCCGTCGACGGCCTGCGCGCCGCCCGCGTCGGTCGTGGTGACCTTCGCGTCGGCCCGCACCGGCAGCCCGAGGTCGTCGGCCTTCAGATCGGTGACGGTGAGCCGCAGATAGTAGGTACCGGGCAGCGGATCGTTCGCCCACTGCTCCGACCAGGCCCTGACGGTACGCAGTGTGCAGGAGAGCGAGACCGAACCGGCCTCCCGCGCGGCCGTCCGCTTCGGCGTGCCGAGGCGGCAGGCCTGGCGGCGCCGCAGACCGTCGTACACGTCGACCTGCCAGGTGGAAGCGGCGTGTCGCGCCGCCGCGTCCGGGAGCTTCACCGTGGCGTGCACGGTGGCCCGCTGCCCGGCGTCCACGGGGAACGCCCAGTACAGGTAGTCGCCCGTGGACGCCTCCGCGGTGGCCTCCTGGCCGGGGCGGATCGCGGTGGCGGTGCGGAAGGAGGTGCCCGCCTCGGACGGGGCTCCGCCGTCCTCGGCGTCCTTGCCGTCATCGGCGGCGGCGACCCCGGGGAAGGCCAGCAGGGCGGTGGCGGCCAGCACGGCCACCCAGCCCATCACACGTGTCGTACGCATCAGTTGGTCCTCCAGACCGCGAAACGCCAGCGCGAGAGCCAGCCCCAGACCAGACCGGCCAGGAAACCCACGAGGACGAGCAGACCGAGCAGCCACCAGCCGTGGCCGAGCCCGAAGGCGGCGACGTCCGAGGCCTCGTCGGGGGAGTCGACCAGGTCGACGGCCAGCTCGACCGGCATTCCCGGCGTCTTCTTCACCGAGGCGGGCGCGGAGAAGGAGTTGCTGACGCGCAGACAGACCGTCTCGGTGGCCCCGTACTTGTCCTTTTCGGACATGTCGTCCGCTTCCGGCCTCGGATAGCGCAGACCCGTCGAGATCACGTCCGTACGGCCGTCGCCCGACTCCTGGCCGCGTACGATCTCGCGGCCGCCCGGCGTCTCGGCCCGCAGCAGCACGCCGTAGTCCTGGTGGACGGCACGGTCCGCCGACACGCTCACGGAGGCGCGCAGCTCCTTGCCCTCGGGGACGTCCACGCGGTACCAGCGGTGCTCGCCGAACTCCTCGCGGTCGGTGTAGAGGCCGGACTTCAGCCGGGGCGCGTCGGTGCACTCCGCCGCGCCCTTCGCCTCCACCGGGGTGACGACCGGGTCGGCGGCGCGGTCCACCAACTGCTTGACGCGACCGGCCAGTTCGTCGGTGTGGCGGATCGAGGTGTACGTCCCGCCGGTGGCCTCCGCGATGCAGCTCAGCTGGTCGCGGGTCTTGGCGTCCGGCACCAGGCCCAGGGTGTCGATGGTGAGGTGGATGCCCTTGGCGGAGATCTCCCGGGCCACCACGCACGGGTCGAGCGGCCGGCAGGTGTCCTCGCCGTCGGATATCAGCACGATGCGGCGGCTGCGCCCGGCCGTGTCGTCCGTCAGGTCGTCGGCGGCCTTGAGCAGCGTCGGGCCGATCGGGGTCCAGCCGGTCGGCGCGAGGGTCGCCACGGCGGTCTTCGCGTCGGTGCGGCCCGCCTTGTCGAGCCGCTCCACGGGGTAGAGCAGCTCGGTGTCCTTGCAGCCCGTTTTGCGGTCGTCACCGCGGTAGTTGGCGCCGAGGGTGCGGATGCCGAGCGCGACCTCGTCCGGGGTGGCGTCAAGGACCTCGTTGAACGCCTGCTTGGCGGCGGCCATCCGGGACTTTCCGTCGATGTCGCGGGCCCGCATGGAACCGCTGACATCGAGGACCAGCTCGACCTTGGGAGAGGGCTGCGCCGGTTCGTCGTCGTCATCGGCGGCTGCGGGGCCCGCCGTGACGAGCCCGGCGGTCAGGGCGGCGAGCAGGGCGATGACCCAGGCCGCCGGCCGTTGTCTAGTGATCATCGCCGGATCTTATTGATCTTGGCGCGGATCCCCCAAAACGGCCCCGGGCCGGGCCCGGCGATCGGCGCCTCAGCCGTCCTTCAGGGCGCGGTCGAGAAGCGGAAGGAGACGGTCCCAGTGGCACTGGAGCGCGGCGGCGCTGAAGGCGTCGGTGTCTGCCATCGTGAAGCCGTGCAGGGTGTCGGGGTAGATCTCCACGGTGTAGGCGACGCCCGCCGCGTCCAGGGACTGCTTCACCTCGCCGATGGCCTCGGACGTCAAATCGTGCTCGGCGAGGCCGAGATGGACCTCGGCGGAGAGTTCGGGGATGAGCCGGTGCGGGCTGTCGGGCGCGTCGGTGACCAGGAAGCCGGGGTGGAATCCGGCGACGGCGGCCACCTTCTGGGGGTGGGCCGTCGCGGTGCGCATGGCAAGCGCGGCCCCCAGGCAGTAGCCGGTGGTGCCGACAGGACCGCCGCTGACCTCGGGCTGGGCGGTGAGGAAACCGAGGTAGGCCTCGGCGTCGCGCAGGATCCGCTCGGTGGTGTGCGCCTCGACCAGGGGCATGGCCTGGGCGAAGACCGCGGGCCTGGCCTCTTCCCCGATGTGCTCGGGCAGGTCGAAGACCGGAGCGGGGCCGTGTCGGTAGTACAGGTTGGGTACGAGTACGTAGTAACCGTGCTCGGCCAGTTCGCGGGCCATCGCCTCAAGGACGGGCCGCACACCGAAGGCGTCCGGGTACATCAGCACTCCGGGGTGGCGGCCGTCCCCGTCGGGGAGGGCGGCGAAGGCGTCGGCCTGGCCGTCGGGTGTGGGTATCTGAACGGTTTTGGTGGGCATGGTGGATCTTCCTTCCCCGGGATCCGGCGATGATACGTGCGGCTTGGCATGCGTCCGGCTTGGCATGCGTCCGGCCTGGCGCTGCGTCCGGCCCCGGCCCCGGGGAGCGATCCGTCATCGCTCGTCGCGTATCCCGAGGATGTACGCCGCGGTGAGCGCGACGCCGCGGTCCTCGTCCCGCGCCAGCTCGGCCAGCGCGCTCGACGCCGTGCTCCCCGGGACGTCGGCGAGCGCCTGCGTCAGCCGCCGCCGTACGGACGGCTCGGCGGCGGCCCGCGCGAGCCGCTCGGCGATCCCGGCGGCGATCCGCTCCGCCTGGGCGGGGCAGCTCGCGAGCGCGCCCAGCGCGTCGGCCGCGTCGACGTCGTTGACCTCCGCCACGACCATGTCGATGAGCGTCGGCACCGCGTCGGCGACCCCGCGCATCCCGAGCGCCAGGGCCGCGTGCCCGCGGAGCACGATGTCCGGGCCCGCGAGGGCGTCCCGCAGCAGCGCGGTCGCCTCCTCGTGCGGAATCTCGACGAGGGCCTGGACGGCACGCTCGCGCACCTCGGCCGCCGGGGAGGCGAGGCCCTTGGCCAGCAGCGCCCATCCGCCGTCGCCCGAGCGTGCCAGGGCCCAGCGCAGGGCCCCGGCGACGTTCGGGTCCGACTCGCTCAGCACCGCCTCGACCAGCGCCTCCACCGGCACCGGGACCTCCTCGGCCGAGGCGAGGGCGGCGCGCTGGCGCTTTCCCGCGCTCTTCGAGCCGAGATCCTGGAGGAGCGCGACGATCTGGAGGACGTCCTGCCAGCCCGCCGGTTCCGCCGCGTCGATCCGGCAGAGCCGGCTCAGCAGCTCCGTCTCGCGTGCGATGCGCTCCCGGGTGCGGCGGACGAGGTCGTCGACGAGTGCCGAGGGGGTGAAGCCGGGATCGTCGAACGCGCGCCCGGCCTCGCGCAGGGAGAGGCCCAGCGACCGCAGGCTCTCGATGTGGAAGATCCGCCGGATGTCGTCCTCGGAGTACTCCCGGTACCCGCCGCCGGTACGGCCCGTCGGCCGCACCAGGCCGAGCGTGTCGTAGTGCCTGAGCATGCGGGCGCTGACCCCGGACAGCCGCGCCACTTCACCGATCAGCACCGGTTGCCACTCCTGGTCGCCCTCATCGCTCCCTCAGCCCTTCAGCCCTTCAGCCCTTTTCGCCCGCGCCGCCGAGTGCGACGACTCGCTTGGCCTCCTCGATCACGCCCTCGAATCCGGCCTCCGGGTCGCGCAGCAGCCGTTCCGTGGCGAGGGCGTGCGCGCGTACGGCAGGCACTGGGCCGATCATCGCAGCGTCGAGCGCCGGCACGATCACCTCGCCGAGCGCGATCAGCGCCCGGCTCAGGCTCAGCTGCGTCTCCCGCCCGCCGCGCCCGAGCTGTGCCGCCAGGGCCGAGGCCAGCTGGCCCTCCTCCCCTTCGGGTACGAGCACGACCGCCGCCCGCCAGGCACTCCGCGCCACCTGGTCATCGGCGTCGGACAGCAGCGCCGGGGTGATCGCGGGCCACGCCCGCCGGTCCCCGATCTTGGACAGGGTATGCAGCGCCTGACTCCGTGCCTGCGCACGCGCCGAGCGGACCTCGCCGAGCAGCGCCGGGACGGTCAGGGCGGCCGGGTGGCGGGTCAGGGCCCAGGTGAGCATCTCCCGTACGTAGAACTCGGGCTCGACCGCGCACCGCTCGACGAGCTTGTCGACGAAGCGCGGGTCAGGGTCCGTGCCGACAGCGAGCGCCGCACGCAGCCGCACCGAGGAGCGCCCGTCCGCCAGCCCTGGAAGGGCTCGCATGCTCGCTGGGACCGCCTCCGCGGCCATGTCCGTGTTCGTGTCCGTGTCCTGTTGTGCCAGGGTCATCGGGACCACCTCCTCGACGCAGTGAAGGCCTTGTCACCGTGTCAAGGTCAAACGAGGGGGCCTGTTCGCGGCCCTACAGCGAGACACCGCGTCCGGCGAAGAACGGCTCGAACGCCTCGGCGGACATCGAGGCGGTCCGCGTCGCCGCGTCGATGCCGGACGGATTGTGGAAGTGCAGCCGCCCGTCGGCCGCGCGGCCGGTGAGCAACACGAGATGGCCGCCGCGCCCCGGCGCGGGGCGGTGCGGGCGGCGGATCTCGAAGTGGACGGAGGCGATGACCTGCCGCCCCTCGTCGAGGAGCGTGCCGATCTCCGCGACGGACAGGTGCCGGTGGACCACGGCGTCGACGCCGTGCGCCTCGCGGGCGTACTCGGCGAACGGGGCGTAGATCATCCCTCGGATCACCCCGTCGGCCTCGGTGTAGGCGCCGTACTTCAGCGCGCCGTCACGCAGGGCGAACAGGGACGGCGCGGACGGACCGAGCGCCATCTGATAACACGTCAGGCCGCACAGGTGGCCGCACCAGCGGGCGTAGTCGTCCAGGGTGGCCGCGCCCGACTCCCGCCACGCCGGGTCCGCGGCGCGGTCGAACCCCTCGTACACGATGGGTCCGACGAGACCGGGCGAGGCGAACTGCGTGCGTACCGGGGCCCGGCAGGTGGTGCAGAGGGGCATGTCACTGACGATAGCCGCTCAGGAAGCGGCCGATGCGGCTGATCGCCGCGTCGAGGTCGTCGGCGTGGGGGAGGGTGAGGATGCGGAAGTGGTCGGGTCGGGGCCAGTTGAAGCCCGTGCCCTGGACCACCTGGATCTTCTCCTGGAGCAGGAGGTCCAGGACGAACTTCTCGTCGTCGTGGATCGGGTGGACCTTCGGGTCCAGTCGCGGGAAGGCGTACAGCGCGCCCTTCGGCTTCACACAGGACACGCCGGGGATCTCGTTCAGCTTCTCCCAGGCCCGGTCCCGCTGCTCGTACAACCGCCCGCCGGGCGCGGTCAGCTCGCGGATCGACTGGCGCCCGCCGAGCGCGGCCTGGATGGCGTACTGCGCCGGGGCGTTGGGACACAGCCGCATGGAGGCGAGCATCGTCAGCCCCTCCAGGTAGTTCTTGGCGTGCTGCTGCGGCCCCGTGACGACCAGCCAGCCCGAGCGGAAACCCGCCACCCGGTACGTCTTGGACAGGCCGCAGAAGGTGAGGACGACGAGGTCGGGGGCGAGGGCGGCGACGCTGTGGTGCACGGCGTCGTCGTACAGGATCTGGTCGTAGATCTCGTCGGCGAAGACCATCAGGCCGTGCCGCCGCGCCAGATCGAGGATGCCCTCCAGGATCTCCTTCGGATAGACCGCGCCCGTCGGGTTGTTGGGGTTGATGATCACGACGGCCTTGGTCCGGTCGGTGATCTTCGCGGCCATGTCGTCGAGGTCGGGGTACCAGTCCGCGGACTCGTCGCACACATAGTGGACGGCCTTGCCCCCGGAGAGGGTGGTGACGGCGGTCCACAGCGGGAAGTCCGGCGCCGGGATGAGGACTTCGTCGCCGTCCTCCAGGAGCGCCTGCACCGCCATCGTGACCAGCTCGGAGACGCCGTTGCCGAGGAAGACGTCGTCCACGGAGACCTCGTCGAGGCCGAGCGCCTGATAGCGCTGGGCGACGGCGCGGCGGGCGGACAGGACGCCGCGCGAATCCGTATAGCCGTGCGCGTTCGGCAGCATCCGGATCATGTCCTGGACGATCTCCTCGGGCGCCTCGAAGCCGAAGAGCGCGGGGTTGCCGGTGTTGAGGCGCAGGACGCTGTGGCCCGCCTCCTCCAGGGCGTTCGCGTGCTCGATGACGGGGCCCCGGATCTCGTAACAGACCTCGCTGAGCTTGCTCGACTGCCGGAACTCCATGCGGTGCGCCTCCCGTGACGTGAGTTACTTGGTTTTACCAAGTCACACCTTGGAAAGTCCAACAACCTGTCTAGACTGCGTCACATGTCACCTCGCCGAAGCTACGACCAGTACTGCGCGGCGGCCCGGGCCCTGGACGCCGTGGGCGACCGCTGGACCCTCTTGGTCGTCAGGGAACTGCTGGTCGGCCCCCGCCGCTACACCGACCTGCACGCCGACCTGCCCGGCGTCAGCACGGACGTCCTCGCCTCGCGCCTGAAGGACATGGAGCAGCAGGGCCTGACCACGCGCCGCCGACTGCCCCCGCCCGCGGCGGCGTACGTCTATGAACTCACCGCGCGGGGGCGGGAGTTGCTGCCGGTCCTGGAGGCGCTGGCCGCCTGGGGCGCGCACGGCCTCGACGAGCGCAGGCCCACCGACGCGGTCCGCGCGCACTGGTTCGCGCTCCCGCTGCTGCGGAGCCTCGCGCGGACCGGCGCCGAGGGCGTGGTGGAGGTGCGGCTCGACGAGGGCAGCTTCCACGTACGCCTCGGGGCGGGACCGGAAACGTACGGAGACGGCCCCGCGCCGACCACCCCCGACGCCGGCCTCACGCTGGACGCGGCCACGTGCGTGGCGGTGAGCAGGGGCGAACTCACCGTCGGCGAGGGCGTACGGGAAGGCCGCATCGAGGTCTGCGGCGAGGGAGTCCTCGCGAAGGCGCTGCGCGCGTCGTGACCGGCCCCGTGCCCCTGCCGTGGTTCCTGCCCCAAAGGAGTGAAGGCGTGCCCACCACAGGGTGCGTTCCGAGAGGCGGGGGTAAGGCCTCGTAGGCGGTGGCCGCGCGCGGGCGAGACGCGAGGCAGAGCCGCTGCGCGAGTGCGACCTTGCGAGAGGATCCAGGATGGGGCACAGGACGGGGCAGCGGAACAGTGGCGCGGGCAAGGACCTGCGGTCGGACGAGGACGCCTACCGTGACGCGTTCAATCTGTTCCTCGCCGGGACCGATCAGAAGGCTCGTACGCACGACTACGTCAGCCAGGTGATCGGCCAACTCCCCGCCCGGCAGCTGTTCTTGGACGTGGGGCCCGGCGAAGGCACCATGACCTGCGGCATCGCACCACACTTCGAGCACACGGTGTGCATCGAGCCGAACCGTGCCATGCGCCGTGCGCTCGCCCTTGCCTGTCCTGACGCTCGGGTGCTGGCCGAACCGGTGCTCCAGGCCGCCCCCGGCGTCACCGCCGACCTGGCCCTGCTCTCCCACGTGCTGTACTACGTTCCCCGCCCGCAGTGGACGGCCACCGTGCTGCGCGTCATGGAATGGATCGCGCCCGGCGGTCTGCTTCTGGTGCTGCTGGAACACCCGGACAGCACCTGCATGCGGATGGTGGAGCACTTCACCGGCAGCCGCTTCGACTTGAGCGCACTGGCCGGCGAACTCGCCTCCGCCCCGCCCGGCCTGATCGGCGACATCCGGCTGGACACGGTCTCCGCCCGTTACCGCACCATGGAACTGGACGAAGCCGTGGCCGTCGCCGGTTTCCATCTCAGCGTTCCCTCGACCGTGTCCGGCGGTGGCGTACCTCCGGCGCGCGAGACCTTGGACGACTACGTCCGCCGCCACTTCCGTGACCGCGACGGCGGCTACACCATCGGCAACGACCAGCACGTACTGCACATCGAACGCCATCGGCCCTGAGACGTACCCCGACAGCCGTGTTCATGGTGTTCATGGTGCGCCCACTCCCTCGGAACGCTTGCGCAGGGCGGGGGCGACATCGTGGATGAACGCCTCGTAGGAGCTTTTCCGGTAGTCGCCAGGGCAGCCGGTCGCGATATGGAAGCGCTCGATGCCGATGTCCGCGAGTTCGAGCATGCGGTCCCGACAGTAGGAGGCCGGTCCCAGGATGGCGAAGGAATCCAGGAACCGAGGGGTCAGTTCCGTAGCGCGGTGATGTGAGAAACGAGCGAACTTGGCGATGCCGTCAGCGGCCGTCATACGCGCCCGATCGGTGTCCTCGTCGACGACGACATGGATGAAGGCGGCCAGCCGCACATCGGGCCGAGCCTCCCGGGCGATCTTGGCCGCCTCGCGCAGACGATCGGGGTCCGCCCCCACGGACAGCGCGGTCACCTCGGCCGTCAAGGCCGCGGCCCGAATGGTTCGCGGGCCGGAGGCGACAAGGAACACCTCGGGCTCCGAACCTTCGGGGACACGGTCGAGCCACGCCAGGCGGCTGTCGTCGGGAAGGGGCACCAGCCGGTCCTGAAAGACCTGCGGCGCCCCGCGGCGTGCGGTGGCCGCGGGTACATGTCCGCCTCGGAGGTAGGTCCGCACGGCCCTTGTGTAGGACAAGAGCTGGGGGAGCGGAACGGGGGCGAGGCCGAGCCGGCTGAGGGAGCTGTCGCCCCGGCCGATGCCGAGGGCCACACGCCGCCCGGACTCGATGTGCGCGGACATGGCGGCGGCGGCGGTCACGGCGGGGTGCCGTGTCCAGGGGTTGGTGACGCCAATGCCCAGACCGATGCGGCTGGTCATCAAGGCCGCGGCGGTCAGCGCGACATAGGCGTCTCCCATGAGGCACTGGGAGTCCCCGAAGGTGACTCCGTCCCAGCCGGCCGCTTCCAGCTCCGGGGCCTCATGTACACCGGGCGTCGATTGCACCGTCGCCCACAGCTGAGGGTTCATCTCGATCACCTGGTCCGTGCGTCCGTGCGTCCGTGCGTGCGTAGGTGGGTCACCCGGCGCCCGGGCACGTGTTCGTGGAGCCGGGCGCCGGGGTGGTGGGTGTTTCCTGGTGATGGCAGCCGGGTCACTACTTCTTGGCGGGCGGCACGTTCCGGTTGCCGACAGCCGTCCCCGGAGTGAGGGACTCGTCCTCCACGTCCGTGTCCTTCGGGTCGTAGGGCACCACCGGCTCCTCGGCCGGGGTGTAGGGCAGCGGCCGGTGGGTCTTGCAGCGCTCGATCTCGGTGGGCGAGAGGGTGCCGTGGCGCTGGAAGACGCGGTCGGAGGTGATGCGGGAGGGGCCGTCGTAGGTGATGAACTGCCGGTGGACTACCGGCTCTTCCGTTGACGCCGACGTCGTGGCCTTGGAGGTGACGGTGTAGTGGCCGTCGACACGCTCGCGGGCGGCGGACACCTCCACCCAGCTCGCGTGGTTCTTGGGGGTGACGACGTCGATCTCGCGTTCCGCCGCCCGCGACCACTGCCACGGCTGGTCGCGAACCTTCTCGTAGGCCGCCGCGAAGTGCACGGCCGCCTTTCCGGCCGTTGCCTGATTGGTGTCTGCCGTGACGCCTGATTCCTTGGAGGGCGCGGCGTGCGAGACGTCATGGCTCAGGTCGTCACCGGTCAGCCCGGCGTGCGAACCGGAGTCCAGGAACTGTGTGTTCGCCGCCTGGGTGGCGCTGTCGAAGGAGCGCTCGCGGTAGACGACCTTCCTCTTGTCCCGCAGGGCCGCCGAGGCGCTGTTCTCACCGAACGTGCAGTTCTCGTAGACCTCGCCGACCGGCCTCGGGCGGTCGTAGTAGCCGTAGGAGTACCGCTGGTTGAGGGTGAACTTGCAGTTGCCGCCGGTGTCGGCCCCGCACTTCTCGAGTGCTTCGACGGCGCTCGCGGAAGGGTCGTTGCCCTGGAAAGATTTGGCGGGCGGCAGCTCGGTCTTGCGCCGGCTCTTGTCGACCTGAATGGGGCGCTGGCGCGCCGACACCGCGGCGATCATGGGGTGACACGCCACCCCCACCGCTGTCGTGTTCTTCTCGCTGATCCGCACGTCGGGCAGGGCGAAGGCCACTTCGGGGTGGTCGTTCTCGGCGGTGAACACGTGGGTGACCGTCTGCCAGTTGGCTCTTCCCACATCGGTCTTCTTCCCGGCCGCTTCCTTGGCCACGTAAGCCGGTTCGTCCACCGGCTTGTCCCACGCGACCTTGCGGTCGATGCGCATCTGCAGCCGGAGCTTCTTCCGCTGCGGGTCCTGTCCCGCAGGGGTCGCCGGGCAGGCCCCGTCGATCGTGGGCGAGTAGTCGAATCGCACGGTCACTCGGGACCCCTTGCGCACATCCCACAGCCGCGTCTTCAGATGCTTGTCCTTCTCGAGGTCCGTGCCGTCGGCGGTGAGCAGTGCGTCGACCCGCACGGCCTGCTTGTTGTCGCTGCGGCCCGCTCGGTCCGCACCGGCCGCGACGATCACACCGGCTGCGGTATTCGCCTCGGACGCACCCCAGTACCACGGCTTCGTCTCCGTACTTCCGTAGATCTGCTCCCAGCTGGTAGTGCTGGTGCGCTTGACCTGGGGCTGACTGAAGGACCCATTGACGACCGGGACCGGCACTTCCTTCTCTTCCAGCTGCGGCGGCGTCGGCTCCGCGGTCGCCGCGACGGCCGTTGCCGGCAGACAGGCCATCACCACGCCGACCGCCAGGAGCACACGACGGCTCATTCTCTTTCTCACGTCTCTCTCGCTTTCATCCACTGCGTGCACGAATTGATTTCGGGTCCTACGTGACGGTCAGCAGAACCTCCCCTTCGGCTCAAAACGAGTGACGTCGGGCGGGACGTTCGCCAGCAGTGACAGGGGGATGGAGCAGACGTCCGACACCCCTGCGCTGAACGGAACGTCCCGCTCCTTCTGGCCTTCCTGGAAGCCCGTCACCTTGGACTGCAAGCTGTCCTGGAAGGACTTCTGGTGGGTGTGCGCCCCCTGGATTCCGGCCACTTGGTCCATGCACGTCGAGATGTGCGGTTCGCCCGCGGCGCGGGGAGGAGTGGAGGAGTCCGAGCGCGGCGGCTGGTCGGCCGTCGTGCCGTCCCCGGCCGGCCGTGCGGGCGACGGTGATGCCGTCGCGGCGGGCGGGCATGCCTTGAGGCGTTCCTCGACCCCGCTCTTCATCTGGCAGGCGGGCGACTGCGGTTGACCGCCTGTGCCGGAGTCGCACGGGTTCTTCTTTGCCACCGCGGGCTGGCTCACCGTGGGAGTGGCCGCCGGTTCCGCCTCTGCCTTGATCGGTGACGGGGCGACGGAGTAGGTGGGGGAAGCCGATGCGCTTGCCGCAGTGTCCCCGGGTACCGGGTCCACCGCCTGGGAGTTGGGTGCCGCCACCGCCGACGCGCCGAGGAGTCCGGCTGTCAGCATGACGGGAGCGACGATCGCAGCGAGTTTGCGGGTGTCCACGTTTTTCTCCTTTTCGGTTGTGCGAAAACAGCTCTGAGCCGAATGCGTGCATGCGCGTAGGCGCAACGGAACTACGCGACAAGCGGGTCCCGTTGGCCGGGCGCGCCTAAGGCGCTGACCACAGCAGGTTGGGGCCGCTGACGATGCGCATCGTGGAGTCGTCGCAGATTTCGAGGGCCGCGTCCTTGTACTTCTCGTGACCGGACTGCGATTTCCACACTGGGAGGAGACCGTCGATGACGTTCCCGTAGTAGGTCGTCAGCTCGCCCTGCGCGGTGAGTTCGGCGTAACCGTCCTGGTCCGAGTCGGCCTGTGTCTTCGTGCTGAACACCGTCTTGCCGTCAGGGCCTTTGAGAACAAGGGAGTTGTCGTCCGTCAGGGTGAGCGCCACCTGTCCGTTCGGCGAATACCAGGACTTGTTCTCTTCTTCGATCTTCAGGGGTGCCTTGTGGGTGGCGCAGGCGGGAACGGGCGCCTTTTCCGCCGCGTCCGCCTGGGCGGCCGACGGCAGGGTGGAGGCGAGGACTAGGCCGAGTATGAGGGCAGCGCGAAGGCGCATGGGTCGCTCCTTGGTCGAGTGAACGGCGGGCAGATGCCCGGGCCTTGACCTCATTTAGCGCCGACTTTCAAGAAGGCGCATCCGCAAGCGACTTGGGCGGACGTCGAATAACCCGTACGGACCGCAGAGTTGGCGGCGCTTCAGAGCGCGGGGGACGCTCACTGCGAAAACGTTCCTTCCCTTGCGGGGCAACCTACGGAGACGATCGCTTGTCGCCCGTTTGCCCTGCCCCGCGCAACTCCCGAAAGGAGCAACGCGAATGCGTGCCTTTTTCGCAGTCATCGCCTCCGTGGCACTTGCCTCGGCGGCCCTCACCGGTGAGGCCGTCGCGGCGTCGCAGGCTCGGCCGGACGCCCCTCCCCACAGCGTGATCGTCATGGAACCGTGCAACCCGACGAGCGTCAGGCGTGGCGTGTCCGAGGGTGAAGCTCTCTGGTACTTCGACCGAGGTGAGGACATGTGCGTCCTCGCGGATACGACGGTTCCGTCGGACCCGAACGAGCACTGGGACAACTACGGCGAGTGCTGGGACAGGTGCGGCTGAAGTGACGTGCGGGGCCGGGCTGTTGCGGCCCGGCCCTCGCAGACTCACACCAATGCCCCAAAAAATCGGGCAACCGACCCTTACAGGTGCGAAGCACAACAGACCGTGCCTAAGGTGCTGTTGGTCAAGGACCACTGCGACAGGAGTCTCCGGTGACGGAGTCTCCGGTGACGGGATTCGCGCCGGTTCGCCCGTGTGGTCCGCCCCCTCCCCGTACTACCTCTGGAGACCCCTGTGTCTACATCAATCCGGGACACCCCTGTGTCCACATCGAACCCACACACGGCCCGCTCGGCCCGCCGTGGCCTCGTCCTCGCGGCACTCGCCTGCCTGAGCCTCGCCATGCCGGCCCCGCCGGCCCACGCGGGCCCCGTCAGCAGTGACTCCGTGGAACTGCCGCCGCTGCCCGAGGCCCGTGCCTACGACGGCAAGCGCAAGCCGATCAAGGACTACCGAAAGGTCCTCCAGGAATGCCAGACGCCACAGGGCAAGCCGTCGCCGTGCGTCTTCGAGCTGAAGGAGAAGAAGGAGTACAACACCGCCGTGGTGTCGGTGGGCAACGCGGTGGAGAACTGCACCGACGACCCGATCATCGTCACCAAGGAGGCAGAACTGACCTCGTCCTCCACCGACAACATCGGTGGGGAGATCTCCGGCACCGCCCTGTTCGAGGGCACCATCAACAACACGGCCTCGGTCACCATGGACGACACCGTCCAGATGACCGGTTCGGCGACCAAGCAGAACGCGACCGAATCCACGCACCAGACATGGTCGCCGCACAGTTCCAAGGCCCAGTCGTCCAGCACGAGCAAGGCCAGTTCGCAGTACAGCGCGACAGCCACGGGCCAGAACACCGCGCACGTCGGCGTCACGGACTCCGTGCTCGTGGGAGCGCGCGCCAGTTTCACCGCTGCGTTCCGCGCGACGTTCTCCAAATCCTGGACGAAGACCGCGACCGAGACCATGACGCACAAGTTCGAGGTCCGCCCCGGCCGGACGCTCCAGTTCGGCGCCGCCTTCGCCATGGCGACCATCACCGGCGACATGGTGAACAAGGAGAACGGCAAGAAGCTGGAGAACTTCTCCATGCACACGCCCTCCACGGCGAACTCGAGCAGATTGATCGCCCAGGCGTTCAACTCGCAGAGCTGCCCGGACCTCGCACAGCAAAAGGGCAACAAGAACAGTGAGCAGGGGGAGCACAGCAACGAGCAGAAGGGCAGCGGCAAGGGCAAGGACAAGGACAAGGACAAGGGCGGATCCTCGAATTCGGATCGAGCCCTGAAGCCCGGTCAGAAGGCCGAAGCCCAGCAGAGTCTCATCCCGGGCCGGCAGCCCGTGGAGACCTGGCAGGTACCCCTGCACCGATGACCGGCAACGCGGGGCAGACCCCGGAAGGGGCGCGGCGTATCGCCCAAGTCCCGAAACCACCAAGCCGCTTGCGGCACACGCTGGCCGAGTGCGTATGGGTGCGCCGCCCCAGCAGGGTTGCACACAGGGCGAGTTGAGAGCCCAACCGCTCAAGTACCCGCCCATTCAGCCGCGCTGAAGATGTGCTCGGCCTGACCGCGAGCAATGCTCACCTCACGGACAAATCCGTCCGTGAGAAACCAGTGAACCCAGAGGAGATGCCATGCGAGCATCCGCTGTACTGACCGCTGTCGGCCTGGCCACCGCCGGCCTGCTGGCGGCCACACCCGTCACCGCGACCGCCACCACCGCCACCACCGCGACCGCCGCAACCTCCGCCGCGGCCGCACCCGCCGCGGCGTCCCCGCACTCCGAAGGCCCCGCACTGATGCTGATCTCGCAGGAGACGGCGGAGTGCATCGGCCTGCCCGAGACCACCGCCGTCGACCGGGGCGTCCGCGGCCTGGCCCTGGTCCGCCTCGGCGACATCCCGGTCAATGCCCCCCGGCACGTCGTCGCCGAGTGCATGGATGAGGCGGCCGAGGACACCGACAACCCCATCCACGAGCTGGCCCGCAAGCACGGCGATCTGCTGGGGCT
>NZ_WMBF01000841.1:0-1229 GCF_019400875.1 Streptomyces anatolicus
CGCCCGCGCCGTCCCCATCGCCGTCGTAGGGATGTCCTTCCGGCTGCCCGGCGCCGACACCCCCGAGGAGTTCTGGCGCACGATCCACGACGGCGCCGACCGCATACGCCGCTTCACCGAGGCCGAACTGGCCGCCGCCGGTGTGCCCGAGGAGCAGTACCGCGCCGACGACTTCGTCGGGGCGAGCGGCGTCCTCGAGGGCATCGCCGGCTTCGACGCGAGCTTCTTCGGGATGAGCGCGCACGAGGCCCGCATCACCGACCCCCAGCACCGGCTCTTCCTGGAGTGCGTCCACCACGCCCTGGAGAACGCCGGGTACGCGGGCGACCCGAACGGCGCGGGCAGCGCAGGACACTCGAGCCATTCAGGCCCCGCCCACGAAATCGGCGTCTACGCCAGCACCGGCTACCACCTCTACTCCCTCCAGACCTACCTCCAGAACAACGTCCTGCCGCACGGCGTGGCCGACTGGGTCGCCGGGCTCCAGGTCACCGTCGGCAACTTCACCGACTTCACCGCCAACCGCGCCGCCTACCGCCTCGGCCTGACCGGGCCGGCCGTCAACGTCCAGACGGCGTGCTCCAGTTCGCTGACGGCCGTCGCCCTCGCCGCGCAGTCCGTGGCCCACGGCGAGTGCGACATCGCGGTGGCGGGGGCCACCGCCCTGCACGTGCCGCAGGTCCTCGGCTACCAGTACGTCAAGGGATCCATCCTCTCCAAGAGCGGCTACCTGCGGCCCTTCGACGCCGACGCGGACGGCACCGTCGGCGGTACGGGCGTCGCGGCCGTCGTGCTGAAGCGGCTCGACCGGGCCCTGGCCGACGGCGACCACATCCATGGCGTCATCCGCGGCTGGGGGGTCAACAACGACGGCGCCGACAAACGGGCGTTCAGCGCGCCCAGCGCCGACGGCCAGCGCGGGGCCATCCGTCGCGCCCTTGAGCGGGCCGGGGTCGACGCGGGCACCGTCGGTTATCTGGAGACCCACGGCACCGGCACCTTCAAGGGCGACCCGATCGAGTTCGAGGGCGCCACCGCCGCGTTCCGCGCCGACACCGACCGCACCGGCTACTGCGCCCTCGGCTCGGTCAAGGCCAACATCGGGCACCTCGACGTCTGTTCGGGTCTGGCGAGCCTCATCAAGACGCTGCTCGTCCTGCGGCACAAGGTCATCCCGCCGATGGCCAACTTCCGCCGACGGCCGGGGTCAGCTGCTCCTCGACCAGCGC
>NZ_WMBF01000118.1:0-16159 GCF_019400875.1 Streptomyces anatolicus
CGCCGCCACCGGGCCCGCCGCCCTCGCCGCCCCCGAGGCGGACGCGGACGTGGACGAGCTGGCCGCCCTCAAGCACGTACTGCGCCTCGCGCCCCGGCACGCCGTCCTCGCGCTCACCGCGAACGACGACTCCGAGCTGGGCGCCGAGGCCGTGCGCGTCGGCGCCCAGGACTACCTCCTCCGGGACGAGCTGGACGAACGGATCCTGAGCCGCGCCATCCGGTACGCGGTGGAGCGCAAGCGCGCCGATGTCGCCCAGCGCCAGCTGACCGAGTCGCGGCTGCGCGCCCAGGAGAACGCCCGCCTGGAGCGCGGCCTGCTGCCCACGCCGCTCCTGGACGGCTCGCCGTTGCGGTTCGCCGCCCGCTACCGCCCCGGCCGCTCCCGCGCGCTGCTCGGCGGCGACTTCTACGACACCGTGCGTACGCCCGACGGCTCCGTGCACGTCATGATCGGCGACGTCTGCGGCCACGGCCCCGACGAGGCCGCGCTCGGCGTGGAGCTGCGGATCGCCTGGCGCGCGCTGACCTTCGCGGGCCTGTGCGGCGACGAACTGCTCTCCACCCTCCAGAAGGTCCTGGAGCACGAGCGCGCGGACGACGAGATCTTCGCGACGCTCTGCACGGTCGACATCGCCCCCGACGGCCGCCGCGCCGGGCTCTGCCTGGCCGGACACCCGTCGCCGCTGATCGCGCGCGAGGGCCGCCTCGCCGAACTCCTGCCGTACGAGGACGGGGGCCCCGCCCTCGGCCTGCTGCCGCGCGCCCGCTGGCCGCGTCGGCAGGTGGAGCTGGGCGGGAAGTGGAGCCTGATGCTCTACACGGACGGCCTGATCGAGGGCCGGATCGGTCAGGGCAAGGAGCGCCTGGGCCAGGAGGGCATGGTGGAGATGGTCCGCCGCCAGATCGCCTCGGGCCTCCAGGGCGACGAACTGCTCGAAGCCGCCGTGAACGAGGTGCGGGACCTCAACGGCGGCGATCTCACGGACGACGTGGCGGTCCTGCTCCTGGACCGGGCGCCGGGCGGCGGCCGCTAGAACCACCCCGAGCGCTCGGAGCGGACCGGAGCCCGGCGGGACCGGAGCCCGGCGGGACCGGAGCCCCGGAGAAGGCTTACCGCCCGCCGTTGTACGGCCCGTACGGACCGTCGCTGCTGGAGCCGCCCCGGCGGCCGCCGCCACCGGTGATCTGCCGGAGCGCGGGCCGCACGTCCACCATGTAGACGATGGTGGCGATGAGGCCGATGATCGGCAGGAACGACAGGATGTTGAAGATCAGGTTCACCACGAAGGCGAGCCCGAGGATGATCAGCCAGAACGGCTTGGTCTTCTTGTCCGCGGCCCGATAAGCGTCCTCGCGCCGGACGGCGGCGTCGATGAGCGCGAATCCGCTGAACACGATCAGGGCCAGCGAAAGCAGCCACATGAAGTTCGCGAACCCCTGCATCAGCACAACGTCCACCACCAGTCTCGGCTCTTCATTACGCGGTCACGGTACCCCGCTACCCCGTCAACGGGGCGGACACTCCGCGAGTGCCCGCCCCGGTACTCCTACTTGGCGGGCGGCGTCTTCTTGGCGGCCGTCGTCGCCGTCTTACGGGCCGGCGCCTTCTTGGCAACGGGCTTCTTCGCGGGGGCGGTGGTCACGCCGGTGGGCTCGGAGGCCACGACGACCTTCGGCTCCGACGCGGCACCGACGGGCTTCGGGTCCGTCTCCGGCTCGGCGTCCGGCTCGACCGCCTCGGCCAGGTCGAGGATCTCCTCGGCGGCCTCGCCGCGCCAGGCCTTCACGGTCTGCTCGCCGTGCTCGGCGACCTCGTCGTACTTCTCGCGGGCCTTGACGGCCAGCTCGGCGGCGACGCCGACACCGCGCAGCGCGAGGTCCTGGGCGGTCTCGCCGAGCTTCTTCAGGTCGGTGTCGATGCTGCCGAGCACCTCGGTGACCTTGGCCTGGATCGTCTCCTGCGCCTCCTTGGCGCGGGCGGCGGCCTTGTCCTGGACGTCCTTGGGGTCGGTGTTGCGCACCGCCTCGAAGCGGGACGGCGCCTCGGCGATCAGCTGCTCGACGATGCCCGGCACCTTCTTCGCCTGCTGGAAGGCGAGGTCCGCGGACCCGGCGACGAAGTATGCGGGGGTGGTGTTGGTGAGGGTCTTGCGCAGGTCATCGGTGATGGCCATGACGATGGTCCTCCCGGAATCGCGTCAGCTGGTTCAGCTTGGGGGTGTCTGCTTCGGGCCGGCATCGCCGCCGTCGGCCGTGCGCGGGCCGTCGACGCCTTCGGTGTCCGTATCCGCATCCGCGTACGCCGCCTCATCCGCGTACGCCGCCTCATCCGCGTACGCCGCGCTCTCGAAGCCGTTCTCCTTGCGGAACGACTCGTAGATCTGCAACAGCACCTGCTTCTGGCGCTCGTTGATGGAGGGGTCGGCGAGGATGACGGCGCGCGTCTCCAGCTCGTCCCGCTCCTTCTCGTCGAGGATCCCGGCCCTTACGTACAGCGTCTCGGCGGAGATCCGCAGGGCCTTGGCGACCTGCTGCAACACCTCGGCGCTCGGCTTGCGCAGGCCGCGCTCGATCTGGCTCAGATACGGATTGGACACCCCGGCGGCATCGGCGAGCTGCCTGAGCGACAGCTGCGCGGTGCGCCGCTGCTCGCGCAGGTACTCGCCGAGATTGCCGACGTTCAGTGATGCCATGCCTCGATGGTGCGCCACCCTTGCTAACTTTTGCAAGCACCCGCTTGCAAAAGTGCGCCACGCCACTCGGTCGGGTACGGGCACCCGTTGACGTGCCTCGCTGAAGGTGAGCCAGTCTCGGTCTATCTGAACCGTCTGGTCGCTCGTCTCAGTCAACCTTGACCATCTGTCGATCTGTCTCGCTCTTCCTGACCCACTGCCGCACCGGGGTCCCTACGGTCTTCGTATCGGGTTGCGGCAGCGGGAGCTGGCCAAGCTCGCCGAACTACGCGAAGCAGGCGAGGAGGTGGGGCTGAGCACGCTGCGCCGGATGCGCTCTCGCTTCGAGCGCGAAGGGGTGGCGGGTTTAGTGGACGGTCGGCAGCGCAAGCCCGCCACCGGCACGAGCCGGGCCGATCCGCGGGTGGTCGAGGCGATCGAGAAGATCGTCAGCAGCAGGACCGACGAGCCGACCGTGTCCGCGCAGGTGCTGCAGCGCAAGGTCGAACGCCTGCTGGCTGCTGAGCACGGCAAGGGAGCGGTTCCGATGCCCTCCAGGGCGACGTTCTACCGCCTGTTGGAGGCAGTCTCGACCGGGCAACATCTGCTGGGCTCGGCCCGCACCCGCCGCTCGCTGGGCAAACAGCCGAAGCGGATGTTCGGGCAGCTGACGACAGCACGACCAGGTGAAGTGATGGAGATCGACTCCACGCGACTGGACGTATTGGTCGTCCACGACGACGGGACAGTGGACCGCTGCGAGCTGACCGGACTGGTCGATCTGGCAACGAGGACGCTGGCCGCGGTGGTGTTGCGGCCCTCGACGAAGGCGGTGGACGCCGCCTTGCTGCTGGCGCGGGCGATGACGCCCGAGGTGGGGCGGCCGGGCTGGTCGGGCGCGTTGCGCATGTCCCGGTCGGTGCTGCCCTATGCCTCGCTGCTGACGCTGGACGAACGGATGGCCAAGGCCGCCGCGAAGCCGGTGATCGTCCCGGAGATGGTGGTCAGTGACCGCGGGAAGGCGTTCGTCTCGGACAACTTCCGTAACGCCTGCCGCCACTTGGGGATCTCGTTCCAGCCCGCGCATCCGGACACCCCGACCGACAAGCCGCATATTGAACGGACCTTGGGCTCCGTGGCAACGATGTTCGCCCAGGATCTGCCCGGCTACACCGGCCGAAGTGCCGAGATGCGGGGCAGGGATCCGTCCGCACGAGCGGTTTGGTCCATCCACGAGCTCCAGGAACTGCTCCAGGAATGGGTCGTTTCGACATGGCAGGTCAGGCCGCACGGCGGGCTGCGGGACCCGTTGATGCCGGATCGCCTGTTGAGTCCGAACGAGAAGTACGCCGCGCTGGTGGCGGCGGCCGGATACGTGCCGGTCGCGCTGAGTCCGGAGGAGTACATCCAGCTCATGCCCCGCGAATGGAGGGTCATCGGTCCCGGAGGGGTGCGGATCAACAATCGTACTTACGATTCCCGCGACCTTGTCCCCTTTCGGCGCCAGCCCTCCGGGGCGGGTCCGGACGGGAGGCTCTGGGAGGTCCACTACGACCCTTATGACATCTCCTGCGTTTGGGTACGCAACCACCGTGGCACGGGCTGGATCACCGCAACCTGGCGCCATCTACGCACTTCGCCCGTCCCAATGGGTGAACTGGTCTTCGACCGGGCCCGTCAGGTGCTGGCCGAACGTGAACGGCGCAAGCCGGACGAGGAAGCGGTCGCTGAGGCTGCGCTCGAGTTGTTTGACCGGGCCGCTGACGGTCACGAAGAACGCCCTGTCCGACGGCGGAAAAGCTCGGGCCGAGCGGCCGAGCGGCGTGACCGCAAGGTCGTCGGCCGCACCCGTGCCACCAGCCAGCCGGCCTGGCCTCGTCCCGAGACGCCCGCCGCCTCGCAAGCGCTTTCCGGCCGAACGAGCTCAGGTCTCCGATGTCGCCAATGAGGGCGAGGAGTTGGCGAAAGTGGTGCCGCTGGGGATCTTCGACGCTCGTGAGGAGGCGAAAAGATGGTGGTGAGCCCTCCGGAGATGATCGCTCTGGGGCCGACAAAGACGAACGTGTGGAGCCGCCCACCACTCTCACTGGCTGGCGGCGGTTCGTGGAGAAGGACCCGCGCCCTTTCGACCTGCTGCCCCGTGCTCGATGGGAGTCGATGAACGACGAGGTACGCACCGACTACGACGAAGCTCGCATCGACTACCACTCAGAACTCCAAGTGGTACGCACAGCCACAGTTAAGGAAGTCGCTTACCAGGGACGCCTACTGACCCTGCTCAACCGACGCGAGCACGGAGCTCGCCGCGGCCTGATCATCTCTGGCGACCGCACCACGGGCAAGACCACTGCACTCCGACAGCTCGGGCGTCTTCACGAACTGCGCGTTCGGCAGAGATCCGGCGAAGGCCAACGCATCCCGGTGGTCTATGTCACCGCACCGCCGAAAGGATCACCCCGGAAGCTCGCCTTGGAGTTTGCCCGCTTCCTCAACACATCCCGACCATCACCCCACGCCACAACACCGCCGACATCACGCATTCCGTCTGTCAGGTGCTGACAGAAGCCCGCACGGATCTGGTGCTGGTCGACGAGATCCACCTCATGAACTTGGGCACGATTGCCGGGGAGAAGCTCTCCGACCATCTGAAGTACTTCACCGAGCACCTGCCGGCCACATCTACGCCGGCATCGACGTCGAACACTCCGGGCTGTTCACCGGCATCCGCGGCGGCCAGATCGCAGGCCGCTGCACCCTCCTGCACACCGGACCCTTCCCGCTGGGCCGTGAATGGGAAGGGCTGGTCGCGACCATGGAGGGAACCCTTCGCCTGCACAGGCACGCCCCCAACACATTGGCCAAGTTGCACAAATACCTCTACCAGCAGACCGGCGGCATGATCGGCAGCCTCTCCCACCTTGTCCGTGCCGCAGCCATCTCCGCGATCCTGGACGGCAGCGAAAGCATCACCCGGCGACAACTGCACGCCATCCACGTGGACCACGCCAGCGAGAGCGCCTACCGGACATCCGCATGATCGGGGTCACGGCCCCGGCCGGGCCGACACGACCACTTCCTCTGACCTCCCCGCCCTTTCCGAATGAGACTGTTTGGTCCTATGCCGCGCGGCTCGCGCTGCTCAACGGGGTTCCCCCGAAGCACGTGCTCCGCCGCTTCTACTCGGCGGAGAGGCCCCTGGACAGGCTGGATCTCCTCGCCGTTCGCAGCGGTCAGACACCAAAATCCCTGAGGAAGGCGCTGCCCGAGCTGACCACCGCCACGGCATGGCACCATCCGGGCTACCCGTTGATCAACCGGACCTGGGCCTGCGACTTCTGCGCGGCCGCACATACCGGAAAGACCAGCTGGCGAATCGAGATCTGGGGGCTCCGAGACCTCAACCAGCTCTGCGTCAAGCACCGCCGGTAGACAGGCAGTGGCACCGCCTACGACTCGTACTTTGAGCGAAGCGTCGAGATCCCTTCAACCGGTCAGTGCAGCGTTGCGCAAGCGCCCGAGATCGTTGAAGCTCAACGGCGCCTCCACCGGCTCTGCCGTCACAGCAGATACCGCAGGATCCTGCTGGCCTACGAAGAATGCTCCAAGTTCTGGCGCGACCTGACCAGACACGGTTACGCAGCAGACCGCACGGAGCGCAGACTCCGCTTGATCCATCCGGACGAGACCAGTCGGCACCGGCCATACCCATACGCCGAGGCCGCCGACTTCCCCGACGTCGTCCAGGTCGCCGCTCTCTTCGCTTCCTTCTACTGGCGAAAACAAGCCCTCGGAAGCCAGGGAGAGGTTCAGCGCTTCCGCCGAGAGTTCGACAGGCGACTACCCGCAGAGCGGAAGCTGAGGACAACCGCCATCCCATGGCTCCAAGAAGAGATCGTGCGACTTGCCCAACGGGTCGACGAGGCCGTCCGCCACCATGAGGCCAGCCTCGACGGGCTCGTAACCGCCCACCCGCACGACCAGTTCCCTCCCCTTCTCATCCGAAGGATCTTGAAGCGCTCCCCAGCACACGCACGGTGAACTGCCTCTGCCCTCACCTCTGGGACTGATCACCTCTGGGCGATCGACAGCAGCGGGAGCATGGCCAAGAATCCCGGGCGGGCAACTGAAGTCAGGAGTCGCCGCCCTCCGGCGCGCTCAGGGTCAGGATCTCGCCGAGCGCGATGTAGGTCTGCAGGAAAATGAAGCGGGCCTCATCGATGGTGACCTCGGCGTGAGTGCCTGCGGAGCACCGGGCGTAGAGATCGGACAGGGTCCGACGTAGACGGTCCCTGCGACTCTTGGATGCCCCGCAGGCGTGGGTATGGGCCTGGAGACGGTTCAGCACCTGCTGCGGTCCGACTTTCAGGTCGACCTCGTCCCCGATCTTGTACAGCTCGTCCCGGGCCGGGAACACGTAGTCCGCAGAGGAGTCGATCAACCGGCGGCAGGTGGTGAGGGCCTGGCTGACAGACTCGGGGTCGCCGTCCCGGAGGCGATCAGAGATGCGCTCGATCTTTTCGAGTGCAGTCCCGCTCGCCGCCGCCAATGACCCGTCGACCTTCTCCTGGGTATCCGCGAACAGACTCGCCTGGAGCTCGCTGAACAGGAGCTCGTGATAAATCTCGGTAACCATGTTGTAGACGGTCGCGACGACTTGCCCGCAGATTCCGATCCATGTGCCGAGGTTCGATGACGACTGGAGGATCCGCGAGTCATGGTCGCGCGACGCAGAGATGAGCATGTTGCCGGAGTAGTTGCCCCCGCCGCGCAGCGCGTCGATGGCCTGCCGGGCAGACTCGACATGACCCTCCACTTTCGCGATCGACACGGTATAGAAGGTGTTCTTCTCCTTGTCGGCCCAGCGGCCCGCCCGTCCGATCCACGTCCCCGCCGAGCCGTCGGTCGGATACCCGCTGCGCTCGAACCCGAGAAACTCCGTCAACTCGGTGTGGCCGACCAGTCGGGCGAGCCTGCTCGCCTTCAGGACGACCTCGGACGCCTTCAACCGCTTAAGCTCGATGTCGGCCAAGAGTTCGTCCGCAACGCGGATCGCTTCTTCCTGTCGCCCCATTGCTGACCGCCCGTCTGCTCGAACTTGGCTGGGTTGCAGTCGTACCACGTGAGTCCGACACATCTGTGCCGAATATTTCGGTGACCGCGACAGCCTCCGCACCATGGCAATCCACGGTCGGGTTCAGGCTGGCAGCGTGCAGCTTCCGCAAACCCACGGGGATCACAATCGCCCTGGTTCACCTTCACCGAGACGGGACTGACCTCAGCTGCGTCGGAGCCGATCATTAGGCTCCGCTCATGACCAGCAACCCCGGATTCACCTGCTCGTGCTGCGGCAGCCACCACGCCGAGCTACCGATGAACTATTCGGCTGTCGCCCCGTACGTCTGGGAACCGAGCTTCGCCGACTCTGCGGACTGCCTTCTCTCATCGGATCAGTGCGTGATCCAGGCACAGCACTACTTCGTCAAGGGTCTGGTCGAGATACCGATCATCGGCAGCGACGAGGTGTTCTCCTGGGCCGCATGGGTCTCCCTCAGCCGGGACAACTTCTCCCGGTCCGCAGACCTTTGGGACACCGCGGGACGGGAAACCGAGGAGCCGTACTTCGGGTGGCTGTCCACCGACCTCTTCCTCTACTCGCCCAGCACCATCAACTTGAAGACCCGCGTCCACACCCGCCCCATCGGACAGCGTCCCTTCATCGAGCTGGAGCCGACCGACCACCCTCTCGCAGTCGAACAGCGGACCGGCATCACTATGGAGCGCGTCCGTGCAATCGCCGAAGCCGTTCTCCATCCCACCGACAGCGAATCCAAGTGATGTCGAACGGGCTGCTGACCTAGCGTTCCGCCCATGACCACACCAGACGTCGGCACTGACGATGAGGTCGGCGTGACCATCCGCTGCCAGGACAACGCGTCCGTCGGCGTGACGTTCTGCGACCGGTTCAGCTTCGACGCAGACTCCGTGCACTATGCCGTCGAGCTGCGGGCCCCCGGTCTGACCGCTCGCGTCAACGAGGTCGTCGCCTGGATCTGGGACAGCGATCTCACCATCTTCCTGGACGAGCTCGCCGCCGACTACCGAGGATGGGCCGGCGAACGGAGCTGGCATACCCACGACCACGACCTGACAGTGTCGGCGGTCTTCCGGTCCGGCGGCCACGTCGGGCTGACCTGGGCCGTGCGGCCATGGCCTCAGGCCGCAGGCGGCTGGGGCGCCTCGGTGACCACCTGGCTGGAGGCCGGCGAGCAGATGACTTCTCTCGCGGCCGATGTCAGGGCCTTCCTCGCCGAGGGGCACCAGTGACATCCGACATGCGCATCACCTGGACGCTTGCGGGATCCGGGTGGGCCGACTGCACCCTTGAAGATCACCAGGCGAGAGTCGAGCTCACCGCGTCCTACATCACCAGTGCGCCCGAGGAGCTGCTGACCGCAGTGGCCCGGCTCCTCGCGGGCGAGCCGGAGACCCGTGCCCAGTTCGAGGCCGAGCCGACCGCCTACCGGTGGATCTTCTACCGCGAAGGCGCGGACATTTGGACCCGCGTGCTGGAACTGCGTCACGGCGGCGATCACGACAACAAGGGAACCGAGATCCGGTCCAGCCAGCTCGGCAACGACCAACTCGCCCGCACCGTGATCCGCTGCTTCGACGAGGTCGCGCAGACTTATGGCGAGAGCGGCTATCGAGGCAAGTGGGGCGAACACTTCCCACGAACCGAGCTCGAAGCCCTCAGACGCCTCTGGGGCACTCACCAGCACCCCCGAACGACGTAGCCGGGACAACAGACTGCTGAGGTTGAGTGAGACAAGTCAGCAGGTCAACTGTCACCGTTCAGCTCGGCGGACTCCCGTGCAGGCGAGGACTGCGTCGGCGTCGTCGGCGAGGAAGAGCATGAAGGCCCACGTCCGGTCCGGTGAGAAGATGCAGCCGATCCTGACCTGATTGGCTTCGAGCCGGGTGAGGATGTCGACGGTGGACGGCAGGGCGAGAGCCTCAGCACCTCGCTTGTTCGCCCGTCGGAGACGAGCCGCGTAGATGCTGGCAAGCTGCTGACTGGGAACGCGGCCGTCCCATACGACAAAGTCGCCTCCAGCGAGAAGCGCCTCCCTGGCGGCTTCGCAGGCCGTGGTCTGGTCGCCCAGCATCCCGGCGAGTTCCGCCCGGTCCATCTGTCCTCCTCCCGCCTGCTGTCCCGCTGTCCCGCTGTCCGCTCAGTCGTCGAAGCGGAGGCCGGGCCGGGTCCAGAGTGTGAGGTCACTGCTGGTGGCGACCGCCAGGGTCTGGCCGGAGGGAGAGAACCCGGCTGCGCGAAGTTCTGAGTACTCGGAGTGGAAGACGTGCCACCACGTCCCTCCCGCCGGGCCTTTGTGGGACCCGCCGTCGGCGGAGAGGATGACGCGGTCGTGGGGCCACTCGGGGCTGACGACGTCCAGGGTCCAACCGTCCGGCGTGGTGCTGTGCAGGCCGCCGCCGAAGAGTCCGGCTACGCGTACCGGGACGCCCGCGATTGGGCCGAGCCCAGGGCAGGTGAGGTCCGGGTGGGCGTCGGGGGTGCTCGTTTCCGGGTCAGGGTCCCGGTCGCGGTCGATCTTCTCGCCGGTGACCCCGTCGAAGAGTCCATGGCCGTCGCTGGACACGACCATGATGAGGTCGTGTCCGCTGTCGGGATGGACGGCGAATCCAACACCGAGAAGGCCCCCGATGGGAGTTCTGCAGTCCATCACCGGCTGCCACGGCTCGGGAGCCGGCATGACGGTGGCGGCGAGATAGCGCTCGCGCAGCTTCTGCTGGTAATCCGTGATCAAGTCGTCTCCTCGGTGTGATCCGCGTCGAGGGTCTCTCGCGCAGCGGCCCACGTCGACTCGAATTCTTGGCGGGTCATCTCGGCAGCGCCGTCCGCTTCTTGCCACCCGCGCAGGGCACCTTCCGCGAGGACGCCGTACTGCCGCTCGTAGGCGGCCATGGCCGCGAGGTCGCCACAGTCACGGATCTCGATGACCTCCGCCAGCGAAGCTGCGGTCACGGGCTGGCGCTGAGGTCCTTGCAGGTCGACCTGGCGCAGGGGCCCATTCCTCGCCGTCGAGCTCGACGTACGACCAGACATCGCTCTCGCCGTCGTAGGCGCGGATCCACAGCATCACGCTCACATGATCTCTTGGTGAGGAGAAGGCGTGTTCGGCGAGGCCCACGTGCCGACCGCTTCCCGTTAATGCACCTGCCACGCCGTCCGACTCGTTTATGCGAACGATCGCAGAGGAAACATCACGCTCAGTCTCGGCAGCTTGCGTGCTGCCTCGTCCTCGCGTCGCACGTCCCACCGCTGACCGAGCGGCCCCGAGCTGCCCTCTTCACCGCCTTGTTCGGCCTCGACATCCTCGTAAAACGCCTCGCTGCAGTCGTCATCGACACCGGTCAGGCTCCCGTACGCCTCCATCGCGACATAGTCGAGAGACTCCCACTCGGGCCAGTCGTCGTTCCACATCTCCCGCGGGCGTCCCACCAAACACTGGACCTCCGGAACGTCGGCCAGAGAGTCCGGATCAGCCAGTGCCCTGGAGAAGGCATCACGGCCGAGCCCCACCATCCACAGGCTGAAGTAGCAGAATCCGTCATCCGAACACCAGCCACCGAAGATCCGGTCCGCTGCCGACCACAGATCCCACGTGAACGCCTCGTGCGTCACCTCGTCCAAGCGCACCTGGAACTGCACGACCTCAGCCAGCGACCTTCGCGCCAATGCGCCACGCAGCCACGCGAGCCGCTCTTCCGGGCCCTGCGCCTGACCCCGGCACTCCTCGATGAGCTTCCAGAAGGAATCAATGTCCACAGCGGCACTGTGCCAGGCCCCTCTGACAGTGCAGGGTCGACGAACCATGTTCGAGGAGTGGAGAATCCGGAAATCATCATCAAGCTCACCTCGGATGAGGCGCTGGTCCTGTCGGACTGGCTGGAGCAGGTGCAGATGACGGACCTCAGTCGTCTCGTCGGCGATGCGGCGGTCTGGGCACCCCTTCACCGCGTTGCCGGAACGCTCGACAAGTCGCTATCGGGGATCTTTGCGGCGGACTATGCCGAACGTCTGGAGGCGGCCCGCAGCAGGCTTCGTCCAGACCTGGGCGACAGCACCATTGACGAGGAGGGTACGGACACATGAAGCCCCTCTCGGAGATGACTGAACGCGAGTACTTCGTCAGCGTCGGCCAACGTCCCGGCATGTTCGTCGGCAAGGCCTCCTTCCACATGCTGACCGCGTTCCTGACCGGTTATGACCAGCACGCTCTCCGGCACGGTGGGCCGGGCTCACCGGCTGGCACGACTGGCTCGTCGCCCGTCGCGGACGCGACTGCAACCACGCCTGGCCGGGCCAAATCCTCCACATCGCTCTCCCGAACGGCTGGGACGACTTGTGGAATCTTCCGCCTGAGGACGAACAGCAGGCGATCAAGGTCCTGTTCGAGCTCCTCGACGAGTTCGCTGCCGAGCGCGAAGCAGCGCAGGACTCACAGACCTCAGGTTGAGTGAGACGCCGCGCCGAACAGCGTCTTACTCAAGATGAACCACTGCCGGTCAACGCCTCGTCATGGTTCACCTCAACTGAGACGGGACAAGCTGGTCTCCGCTCTCGCAGCCGAGGCCGGTACGGCTGAGCCGTAGGCTGCCTGTCATGGCGCGATTCGATGAGGTCATGGCGACGTTCTGGGGTGACGGTGATTACGGCGTCCAGCCGCCTCTGACCGACGAGTTGGTGCGAGAAGCCGAGCATGTGCTCGGCGTGACGCTGCCATCGGCCCTGCTTGACCTTCTGCGGGTTCAGAACGGCGGCGGCGTGGCTGCTGATCACGGTGCGTTCCCCACAAACCGGCCGACCTCGTGGAGCGAAGACCACGTCCCCTTCGATGACCTGATGGGCATCGGGCGACGCGAGGGGATGACCTCGTTGCTCGACACCCCGTACTTGCTCAAGGAGTGGGGTACGCCGGCACCTCTTGTGCTGCTTTCCGGCGATGGGCACTGCTGGATCGGGCTCGACTACCGCAAGTGCGGACGAGACGGTGAGCCCTCCGTCACATGGTTCGAGACGGACCTCGACGCGGAGCTCGCCCTGGCTGATGACTTCCGCTCATTCGTCGAGGGCCTCACTGCGTGCAGCACGTACGGTGACGGCTCTGCCGGCGACTCCGTATCGACTGGATGAGCGCGGCGTCCTCCGCACCGCCTGACTCGGAGCTGGCCTTGCCTGAGACCGCTCACGAACAGTTTCGTCCCGGTAGAACCGACAGGGCCTAGCTCAGAGCTACCTCCTCGATCCAGATCCCTTTGGGAACGGAACCCATGATCGTATGGCTCAACGGCACCCACGGCGCCGGTAAGACGACGACCAGTTCGCTTGTGCGGCAACTGCTGCCCGATTCTCGGGTGTTCGACGCCGAGAAGGTCGGCGAGACGCTCATGGACATCACGCCGGCGCTGCCCTGGACGGGCAACTTCCAGCACTGGCCGCCTTGGCGGCCCCTCGTCGTCGAGACCGCTCGTCACGTGCTCGACTACACCGGCGGCACGCTCGTGATGCCCATGACCGTCCTGGTCGAGCAGTACTGGCGCGAGATCAGTACCGGGCTCGCCCAGCATGGGATTCCGGTGAGGCACTTCGTGCTTCACGCCGATCAGGAGACCCTTCGCGGGCGTATCGAAGGAGACACCGTCCTCGGGCCCTCCGCGTTCCGTCTCGCATACCTCGAGCCCTACGCCGAGGCGGCCCGGACCTGGCTGCACGATGCCGCCGAAGTCGTCGACACCACGCATCTCACGCCCGCCCAGGCCGCCCTTCAGATCGCCGAGGCCGTTAAGGGGTGAATCAGGCCGCCGCCGCCGCGCCGAACCATCGCGGCAAGTGATCGAGCAGGTCCCGCTGGTCCTCGCCGACCCACGCCACATGGCCGTCCGGGCGCAGCAGCACCGCCCGGACACCCAGGTCGTCCAGCGTGTCCAGCGTGTTCGGCTCGCCTGACTCCCTCAACTCCCCGCCCACCTCCACGACATGCTCGATACGGTCCTCCCAGCCCGCGACCGACAGCGTGCCCGTCCGGTCCAGGAGCAGGCCTCGGCCCGTACGCATCAGTTCGTAGAGGCGGCCCTGCTTCAGCTGTACGTCCCGCAGTCGGCGGCCGAGGAGTTCGTGGCCCTCGCCGAAGTCGTAGCGGACGTCGACCGCGGTGATCATCCCGGTGATGTACCGGTTGACCTCCTCGAAGTCCATCAGCTTCGAGAACAGCTCCCGCAGCGCGGTCGCGCCCGGATCGTTGCCGAGCAGCGTGATCTGCGCCCGCGTGTTGGCGAGTACGGCGGCCCCCACCGGGTGCCGCTCGGCGTGGTAGGTGTCCAGGAGCCCTTCCGGCGCCCAGCCGTTGACCGCGGCGGCCAGCTTCCAGCCGAGGTTGAACGCGTCCTGCACACCGAGGTTGAGGCCCTGCCCGCCGGTCGGCGGGTGGATGTGCGCCGCGTCGCCCGCCAGCATCACCCGGCCGACGCGGTACCGCTCGGCCTGCCGGGTCGCGTCGCCGAACCGGGAGAGCCAGCGCGGAGAACGCGCGCCGAAGTCCGTGCCCGCCCAGGCCCGCAACCGCTCCTTGAACTCGTCCAGCGTCGGCGCCGCACGGTCCTCGGAGACACCGTCGGCGGGCACGATGACGCGGTACCACCCGTCCCCAAGAGGGTGCGCGCCGAACCGCAGTTGGGTCTTGTTGACCTCCGCCACGGCGGCGGCGATCGCCTCCGGCGCCTCGGTCAGCTCCATCTCGCCCAGCATCGTCTCGACCTTGGCGGGCTCCCCGGGAAAGTCCACCCCGAGCTGCTTGCGCACCATGCTGCGCCCGCCGTCGCACCCGACGAGATAGCGCGCCCGCAGCCGCGTGCCGTCCGCCAGCTCGACATCCACCCCGTCCTCGTCCTGGCTCAGCCCGATCACTTCGGTGCCGCGCCGGATCTCCGTACCGACGGCGACGGCGTGCTCGTCGAGGATCCGCTCGGTGACCGGCTGCGGGGCGGCGACGCCGTACGTATGCGCCGTGTCCAGCCCTTCCGGCCACGGCTTGGCCACACCGCCGAAGAGGCCCCCGACCTGGAACTTCTCGCTGACGGCAAGGAACTGGTCCAGCAGGCCGCGCTGGTCCATCAGCTCCACGCTGCGCGCGTGCAGGCCCTGCCCGCGGGACTGCCCCGTCTGCTCGGTCAGCTTCTCCAGCACGACCACCCGCACGCCGTGCAGCCGCAACTCGCCGGCGAGCATCAAACCGGTCGGTCCGCCGCCGACCACGATTACGTCAATCATCACTACGCCCATTCAACGAGTTCGCCATTTATGCAGGTCCTGGCCTTGGCCGGTCATTCTGCGGCACCCCGGGGGCCTTGCCGCAAGCCCCCCTGTGCGCTATAAGTTGAAAGTGGCAAGGAGCGGAAAACCTCCTTGCCTTCGTCATGTGTGTAGCGTTTTCCGTGTGGTGTCCCTCCCCGATCTCGTCCGGCTGCGGCAGGCCCGCGACCGGATGGACCGTGACTACGCGCAGCCGCTGGACGTCCCCGCTCTCGCGCGCGGCGCCCTCATGTCCCCGGGGCACTTCTCCCGCAGTTTCCGTGCCGCCTACGGCCAGACGCCGTACAGCTACCTCATGACCCGCCGCATCGAGCGGGCCAAGGCGCTGCTCCGGCGGGGCGATCTGAGCGTCACCGAGGTGTGCATGGCGGTGGGCTGTACGTCACTGGGGTCCTTCAGCTCGCGGTTCACCGAGCTGGTCGGGGAGAGCCCGAGCGCGTACCGGGCCCGCGATCATGGAACGGGCGCCGGGATCCCGGCCTGCCTCGCCAAGATCTACACCCGGCCGGTCAGGAACGGAGAAGCGAAACCCCCTGAGTCTGCCTAGCGTGGTCGGCATGGAAATCAACCTCGCACAGTGCTTCATCGCCGTCGACGACCACGACAAGGCGCTCGGCTTCTACCGCGACGTACTCGGCCTGGAGGTGCGCAACGACGTCGGGTTCGAGGGCATGCGCTGGGTGACCCTCGGCTCGCCCACGCAGCCCGGCGTGGAGATCGTCCTCGAACCCCCGCTCGCCGACCCGAACGCCACGGAGTCCGACCGGCAGGCGATGGCCGAACTGATGGCCAAGGGTCATCTGCGCGGTGTCATCTTCCGGACCGATGACGTCGACGCCATGTTCGAGCGGATCCGCGCGGCGGGCGGTGACGTCCTCCAGGAGCCGATGGACCAGCCGTACGGCGTACGGGACTGCGCCTTCCGCGATCCCGCCGGGAACATGATCCGCTTCAACCAGCCTCGCTGACAGCTCCTGTTGAACAGGCTTGTTGACAGCTCTTGTTGACCTTCACCCTGGGTGAGGCCGCAGCATCGGTGGGGCCGGGCGAACAGCCCGGTGCCGGGCAACGTGCCCGGCACGAGGAGGCAGGGG
>NZ_WMBF01000842.1:0-1220 GCF_019400875.1 Streptomyces anatolicus
GCCGATGCCTCCGCCGATGCCGCCGCCCGAGCCGGGACCCCCGTACGGATTGCCGTAGCCCCGCACGTCCCGCTCGGCGAGCTGGTGCGCCTGCCGGGACAGGGAGTCCGCCCGCTGGGCCGCCGCGAGCGCGGCCGTGGCGTCGGCGTCCTGGGAGGCCTCCGCCTGCGCGAGGAGCCGCCCGGCCTCGGCCAGCCGCGTCCTGGCCTCGCTGCCCACGGCACCGCGGTGCGTGGTGACGTAGTCCGTGGCCGCCCCGACGGCGCTGCGCGCGGTGAGCAGGGCCTGGGCGAGCAGATCACGGGAGCGGCGCTCGGTGACCTCGCGCTCTCGGGCGCCCGCCAGCGCCGCGTCGAGCGCCGCGTCGGCCTCCTCCACGCGGCGCAGGGAGGCGATCGGGTCGCAGGGCCCGGCGGCAAGCCGGCCCCGCACCTCGGCGACCACCGACTCCGCGCGGGCGACACGGCCCCGCAGATCGGCGGTGGAGACCCCCGCCGCGGTGCCTTCGAGCAGGCCCCGCGCGTCCGCGAGGTCGGCCTCGGTCTCGGTGAGCGCCCCCGGCAGCCGCTCGGCGGCCTGCGCCAACTCGCCGGCCAGGCGGTCGACGGCGTCCACGAAGGTGCCCGCCTGGTCGACGGCTCCCTCGGCGGCCCGCAGATGGACGGCGGCCCGGCCGCTGTCGCCCGCGTCGACGGACTGCCGCGCCGCGTTGAGGTGGGTGGTGGCGAAGACGAGGCGGTCCTTGGCCTGCTCGACATGGCCGAGCACCGCCGCGCAGGCGGTTGCCGCGTAGGTCCCGCGGAGCCCGGCCAGGGTCTTGTCGGCCGCGCCGGTACGCGCCGCGACCTGCCGGAACGCCGTCTCGGCATGCTCCAGGGCCTGCGGGACGTTCTTCTCCAGGGCGCGCAGTTCGTCGAAGCCCGCGCTCTCCGCGTCCAGGCGGCGGTCGGCCTCCGTGCAGCGCGCGATGATCTCCTCCAGCATGCGGCGCCGGGTCGGCTCGTCCTCGGCGAAGGCGTCGTCCAGCTCCTGGCGCAGCCGGAACGCCGCCGTCAACTCCGTACGCGCGTACGTCAGCGCCTCACCGAAGGGCCTGACCGCTTCCTCACCGAACTGCGCGGTCGCGAAGCCCAGTTCCTCGGTGCTGGTACGGATCGCGTCGTCGGTCTCGACGAGGAGCAGCCGGGCCCTCTTGTCCAGCTCCGGCAGCGGCGTGAGCG
>NZ_WMBF01000119.1:0-16117 GCF_019400875.1 Streptomyces anatolicus
TGCGGGAGGGGCAGGGACGTCAGACGGGGGCGCCCGCCACGGTCAGCGAGTGGAGGTAGCGCATCAGCGTCATCAGGACGTCCCTGCTGGACTCCCTGAGGCGGGCGTCGCAGGCCATGATCGGCACTCCGGGTCCCAGGTCCAGGGCCCTGCGCAGCGTCTCGACCGGATGGTGGGGCGCGTCCGGGAAGTCGTTGACGGCGATGACGAACGGCACGCCGCGCTCCTCCAGGCGGCCGATCACGTCGAAGCTGACTTCGAGGCGGCGGGTGTCGATGAGCACGACCGCGCCGAGCGCGCCTTCGAAGAGCCCGTTCCACAGGAACCAGAAGCGCTCCTGGCCGGGGGTGCCGAAGAGATAGAGGACCAGTTCGTCGGAGATGCTGATGCGGCCGAAGTCCATGGCCACGGTGGTGGCCGTCTTCGTCTCGGAGCCGTAGTTGTCGTCGACGCCGATGCCCGCCTCGGTCATCGTCTCCTCGGTGGTCAGCGGGCGGATCTCGCTGACCGAGCCGACCATGGTCGTCTTGCCGACCCCGAACCCGCCGACGATCACGACCTTCACGGCGGCCGACGCCGTGTGCGGCAGGACGTCCTCGCTGCGCGGGCCGGTGATCGTGTCCGTGTTCTTAGAGTTTCTGAAGTCCATGCATCACCGCTTCGAGAAGGGATCGGTCGGGGAGCGCGGAGCGGACGATGGGGGCGCGCGCCTGGACGAGCCCGGTGGCGAGTAACTCCGTCAGGACGACGGTCACCACGCTGAACGGCAGCCCCAGATACGCCGAGAGTTCGGCGACGGAGAGCGGCGTCCCGCACAGCCGCAGCACCGCGGAGTGCTCCGGCTGCGCCATGGGGGACGCCTCGCCCTGGGCCACGATCAGCGTCACCAGGTCGAGCGGCGCCCGCTCCGAGTCCTCGCCCGTCAGGATGTAGAGCCGCTCCGGATTCTCGGGGCTGCGGCGTTCGCGCTGGGGAGGGGCGTCCGGGTCGGGGGCGTCTCTGGCGGGGGCGTCCCGCCGGGAGGGCGGCTCCCCGTTCGAAGGGCCGTGCGCGGGGCCTTGCGGAGGAGTCATACGGCCTGCCCGTCACGGCGTGGCGGGCTCGTCAGATGGGCCCCGATGCGTACGACAAGGTCGCGCATCCGGGTCCCGACGAGGCCCGCGTCGACGGTCTCGTCGGCGAGCACCGCGAGATAGGCGCCGGTGCCGGCGGCCATCATGTAGAAGTAGCCGCCGTCGATCTCGATGATGACCATCTTCATGCCGCCGTCGCTGTGCGGGATCTCGGTGGCGACGGCGGCGGCCAGGCTCTGCAGTCCTGCGCAGGCGGCGGCGATGCGGTCCGCGGCGTCCGGGTCGCCGCCGTAGCGGGCGATGCGCAGGCCGTCGGCGGAGAGCACCACGATCTGCCGGGTCTGCGGCACCCCGTCGGCGAGCTCTTTCAGCATCCAGTCGAAATTGGCGCGCTGCTGGATCACTGCCAGCCCTCCTCGTCGGCCTTGCCGTGGTCGTTCCGGGTGGTTCCCTGGGGGGCCGACGGATCGCCTGCGGGGTCGTTCGGGTCGCCCTTGACGCCCTTCATGAACGCCTCGATCCACAGGCCCGGTTCGGCGCCCTCCTTCTTGGGCGGCACCGGGGGCGGCGCGGTCACGGCCGCGTGGGCCGCGGCGGCCCGCTGGGCCTCGGCCTCCTGGGCGTACCGCTCCTCAAGCGACATCGTGACGCGGCTGCGGCGCTGTGGCAGGCCGTTCTCGGTCCACTCGGTGACCTCTGGGACGTCGTCCTCCATGGTCGCGGTGAGCGGGGAACGCAGGGGTGGGCCCGCGGTGACGACGCGGGGCTTCTTGCGGCGGATGTTGCGGGCGGGCTCCTCGATGAGCCGTCCGCCGTTGTCCACGCGGGGCACGGCGGAGGCGCCGATGCCGTGGGCGAGGCCGGGCGCGGGCCCGGTGGTCATCATGTCGCGCGGCACGATGAGCACCGCGCGGACGCCTCCGTACGCGGACTGCCGCAGGGAGATCTGCATGTTGTACATCTGCGAGAGGCGCCCGACGACCGCCATGCCAAGGCGCGGGGTCTCCCCGAGGTCGTTGAGGTCGATGCCCGCCTGCGCCTGGGCGAGCATGCGCTCGGCACGGGCGCGGGCCTCCTCGCTGAGGCTGACGCCGCCGTCCTCGATCTCGACGGCGACGCCGGTCTGCACCTCGACGGCGGTGACGTACACCTTGGTGTGCGGGGGCGAGTACCGGGTGGCGTTGTCGAGGAGTTCGGCGCAGGCGTGGATCAGCGGTTCTACGGAGGTGCCCTTGATCGCCACGCTGGCGATGGAGTGGAGCTCCACGCGGGGGTAGTCGAGGATCCGGGACATCGCGCCGCGCAACACGCTGTACAGCGGTACGGGCTTGGGCCACTGGCGGCCGGGCCGGGCTCCGCCGAGCACCGCGATGGAGTCGGCGAGGCGGCCGATCAGGGCGGTGCCGTGGTCGATGCGGAGCAGGTCGTCGAAGACCTCGGGGTTGCGGCCGTGGAACTCTTCCATCTCGCGCAGTTCGGCGGCCTGTTGGTGGACGATCGACTGGACGCGCCGGGCGATGTTCACGAAGGCGCGCTGCGCGGACTCACGCATCGACTCCTCGCGGTCCAGGGTGTCCAGGATCGAGCGGAGCAACTCGCGGTGTGCGTGGGGCAGATCGCGGTACGCCTCGTCCTTGTCGACGACGTTGCGGATCACTTCGACGGGTGACTCGCCCTGCCGCAGCCGCCAGAACGCCTCGGGCAGGATCTCCTGGCCGAGCCGGATCGTCTCGTGGTCATGGGATGCGATGCGCCCTTCGAGGTAGGCGAGCCGCTGTGCGTACTGTGCGCGCTGGCCCCTGATGGTCCGGCCGCGCCGCACGGCTTCCGTGCCGACCAGGATGACCATGAGGGTCGCGACGGCGCCGCACCAGCCGACGGCGGTCCTGGCCGGCTCCGTCACCGCGGCGACGGCGGCTCCGGTCGCCGCGGCCATCAGCATGGCGGGCAGCAACAGCGCACGCGCGTAAGGGACTTCTCGGCCACCGGGAGGCGATTGAACACTCACCATGTATGCCCTCTGAACAGTCGTCTTGGGGAAGGGGGTGTGGGAAGGGATGGAGCAGGGAGGAGATGGGGAGACAGGGAGGGGAGTAAAACGAACTATCGAAAGATCTGGGAACAAACGCGCGAATCTATCGCAACTCGTTTCAACTCGCCGCGCTCCGGGCGAGCTTAGTCCGCCGAAATCATCGCCGAGTCATATTCGGCAACCCCCTGCCGCGACCTCGCCGACAGGAATACACTCGCCCCATTTACACGTGCGGCGATCACTCGAACACGTGGGGTGACTCTCTCGAACGCACAGAACCCCGCCCCCCTGAAGGGGAGCGGGGTTGCTTCGCGCTGTCGGGCTAGCCCACCGAGCTGTACGCCACCACTCCGCGCAGCAGCTGGTCGACCGCCTTGCGGGCGTTCTTCGCGACCGTGCTGCCGCCCTCGCGGGGCGCCGCCGCCGCGATCTGCCCGAGCACGTCGATGACCTGCTTGCACCAGCGCACGAAGTCACCGGCCGGCATCTCCGCCTCGCGCAGCACCTCGTCCAGGCCCTTGCCGCCCGCCCACATGAACGCCGCCCAGGCGAAGCCCAGATCCGGCTCGCGCTGGCCGACGCCCTCCGTCTGGCTGATCTTGAACTCTTCCTCGAGGGCGTCCAGGTGGCCCCAGATCCGCACCATCTCGCCGAGCGCCGCCTTCGCGGCGCCCGAGGGCAGCTTCGGCGCGAGCGCGTCGTCACCGACCCGCGACTCGTACACCAGCGCCGAGACGCACGCGGCCAGTTCGCCCGGGCTCAGCCCCTCCCAGACCCCGGCGCGCAGGCACTCGCTGGCCAGCAGGTCCAGCTCGCCGTAGAGCCGGGCGAGGCGCTTGCCGTGCTCGGTGACCTCGTCGCCCCGCAGATAGTCCAGCTCGGTGAGGAGCGCGACGATGCGGTCGAAGGTGCGGGCGATCGTGTTCGTACGCCCCTCGATGCGGCGCTCGAGCTGCGAGGTGTCCCGCTTGAGGCGGTGGTACCGCTCGGCCCAGCGCGCGTGGTCCTCGCGCTCGTCGCAGCCGTGGCACGGGTGGGCGCGCAGCTCCAGGCGGAGCCGGGCGATCTCCTGGTCGTCGGCGGCCGCCGCGCGCCCCTTGCGGTGCCGGTCCGGCACGACGTGCCCGGCCTTGGTGCGCAGCGCGGAGGCCAGGTCACGGCGGGACTGCGGCGAGCGGGCGTTGAAGGACTTCGGGATGCGCATCCGCTCCAGGGCCTCGACCGGCACCGGGAAGTCCATCGACGCGAGCCGCTTGACCTGCCGCTCGGCGGTGAGCACCAGCGGCCGCGGGCCGTCGACGTGGTCGAACCCGCGGTGGCCGTTGGCCCGCCCGGCGGGCAGCCCCGGGTCGAGGACGAGCGCGAGCCCCGCGTACTTCCCCGTGGGTACGTGGATGACGTCGCCCGGCTTCAGCTTCTCCAGGGCGGCCGCGGCGGCGGCCCTGCGCTGGGCCGCGCCCTGCTTGGCCAGCTCGGTCTCGCGGTCCTTCAGCCGGCGCCGCAGGCGCGCGTACTCCTCGAAGTCGCCCAAGTGGCAGGTCATGGAGGCCTTGTAGCCCTCCAGGCCCTCCTCGTTCTTCTGCACCTGCCGGGAGATCCCGACGACCGACTTGTCGGCCTGGAACTGCGCGAAGGACGTCTCCAGCAGCTCGCGCGAGCGGTGCCTGCCGAACTGCTCGACGAGGTTCACCGCCATGTTGTACGACGGCTTGAAGCTGGAGCGCAGCGGGTACGTGCGTGTGCCCGCGAGCCCCGCAAGGTGCTCGGGGCTCATGGCGCGCTGCCAGAGCACGACCGCGTGGCCCTCGACGTCGATGCCGCGCCGCCCGGCCCGGCCGGTCAGCTGGGTGTACTCACCGGGGGTGATGTCGGCGTGCTGCTCGCCGTTCCACTTGACGAGCTTCTCCAGCACCACGCTGCGCGCGGGCATGTTGATGCCGAGGGCCAGGGTCTCGGTGGCGAAGACGGCCTTGACGAGGCCGCGGACGAACAGCTCCTCGACGACCTCCTTGAAGGTGGGCAGCATGCCCGCGTGGTGCGCCGCGATGCCGCGCTCCAACCCCTCCAGCCATTCGTAGTATCCAAGGACGTGCAGGTCCTCGTCGGGGATCGAGGCCGTGCGGTCCTCGACGATCTCGCGGACCTTCGCCCGGGCGGCGTCGTCGTTGAGCCTGAGGCCCGCGTACAGACACTGCTGCACGGCCGACTCGCAGCCCGCGCGGCTGAAGATGAACGTGATCGCGGGGAGCAGGCCCTCGGCGTCGAGCCGCTCGATGACCTCGGGGCGGCCCGGCGTCCAGATCCGCGACCGCTGCCTGCGCTCCCGCTCTCGGTCGGCCTCGCGGACCATCTTGCCCTTGCGGCGGTCGCGCGGGTTGTACGAACGGCTCGCCTCCATGCGCGCCATGCGCGTGAGGTCGGGGTTGACGGCCTTCTTGTGACCCTCGCCCTCCTCGAAGAGGTCGTACATCCGGCGCCCGGCGAGCACGTGCTGGAAGAGCGGCACGGGGCGATGCTCGGAAACGATCACCTCGGTGTCGCCGCGCACGGTGTCGAGCCAGTCGCCGAACTCCTCGGCGTTCGACACCGTGGCCGACAGGGAGACCAGCGTGACCGACTCCTGGAGGTGGATGATCACTTCCTCCCAGACGGCGCCGCGGAAGCGGTCGGAGAGGTAGTGCACCTCGTCCATGACCACATAGCCGAGGTTCAGCAGCGACTGCGAGCCCGAATACAGCATGTTCCGCAGGACTTCGGTGGTCATGACGACCACCGGGGCGTCGCTGTTGACGCTGTTGTCGCCGGTGAGGAGGCCGACCTTGTCCGCGCCGTAGCGCTTGGAGAGGTCGGCGTACTTCTGGTTGGAGAGCGCCTTGATGGGCGTGGTGTAGAAGCACTTCTTGCCCTGGAGGAGCGCGAGGTGCACGGCGAACTCGCCGACGATCGTCTTGCCCGACCCCGTGGGGGCGGCCACGAGCACGCCCTTGCCCGCCTCCAGCGCCTGACAGGCCTCGATCTGGAAGGGGTCGAGGCCGAATTCGTACATCTCGCGGAAGGACGCGAGTGCGGTGGCCTGCTCGGCAGCGCGCTTGCGCGCCGCCGCGTACCGCTCGGCCGGTGAGAGGTCCTCTGTCATCGTGCTTTCGAGACTACCGGCCACCACTGACAACGGACGATCATTATCGTCGGCTCACGCTGCCAGGACCCGCACCGCTCCCGGCACGCACTCGGCCCTCAGCGGCAGCGCGCCCAGCGGCTCCCCGTCGGCGTACCCGGTGACGCCGGGGGCGGACAGCTCCACCGCTGCGGCCCGGTACACGGTGACCTTGGGGTGGTCGAGGTGCGTGCCCTTGTAGACGCGCGGGAAGACCTTGAGCAGCGTCGTACGGCTGCACTCCCCCACCACCGTGATGTCGAAGAGGCCGTCGCCCAGGTCGGCACCGGCGCAGATCCGCATGCCGCCGCCGTACGAGGGTCCGTTGCCGACCGCGACCAGCGTGGCCTCGACCTCGTGGACGTCACCGCCGTCCAGGGTGACGCGGTACGGGACCGGCTTGAGGGCGGCCAGCTCCGCGACCATCGCGAGGTCGTACTTGAAGCGTCCCGTGGGCCACCGCATCCGGTTGCCCCGGTCATTGACCCGCGAGTCGAAGCCGGACGCGAGCACGGTCCCGAACCACGTCCCGCCGACCCGGCCGAGGTCGATGTCGCGGGTACGCGCCCCCTTGAGCGCCTCGGCGACGACCTGCCCCGCGGCGGCGGCCTCGCGCACCGGCAGGCCGAGGGCCCGCGCGAAGTCGTTGCCGGTCCCCACGGCGATCACCCCCAGCGGGGTGCGCGTCCCCGCGACGACCTGGAGCGCGAGGCTCGCCATGCCGTCGCCGCCGACGGCTATCAGCGCTCCCGTGCCGCCCTCGACGGCCTCCCTGGCCCGCCGCAGCGCGCCAGGGGCGTCCTCCCCGATGACCGTACGCACGGAGAAGCCGCGGTCCCGCAACGCGGAAGCGGCCGGCCGCGCTGCCTGAGCGCCCCGGCCGCGGCCCGCGGTGGGATTGACGAAGAGGGTGATCTCGCTGGTCACGGCGGGACCCTACAAGGTCAGGTCACATCGTCGAAACCGTTGACGCGGTGGTCGGCGCGGCCGGTGCCCGCCTGCTCGGGCAGGGCCTTGGGCGCGGGGACGGGCTCGATGCCGCCGATGGCCTCGGGGGTGAGGTCGATGACGGAGGCCTCGTCGTCGTCCAGTTCGGCGTCGGGGTCCTTGCGGCGGCGGCGCCTGTCGTTCAGCAGGGAGATGCCGACGGCCATGAAGTACAGGACGACGATCGGTCCCGCGAGGGCGATCATGCCTACGGGGTCGGTGGTCGGGGTCGCCACCGCGCCGAAGATGAAGACGCCCATGACGACACCGCGCCACCAGGTCATCATGCGGCGGCCGGTCACCATGCCGGTCATGTTGAGCATCACGAGCAGCAGCGGCAGCTCGAACGAGATGCCGAAGACGAGGACCATCCGGACGGTGAAGTCCAGGATCGTGTCCATCGGCAGCAGGTTCTCGGCGCCGTCGGGCGTGATGCCGAGCAGCACGCGCATGCTGACCGGCAAAATCGTGTACGCCAGCCAGCCACCGCCGAAGAAGAGCGGCACGGCGGCGGCGACGAACCAGTACGTGTACTTGCGCTCGTGCTTGTGCAGACCCGGGGCGATGAACGCCCACAGCTGGTACAGCCACACCGGGCTCGACACGATGATGCCGACCATGAGGCTGACCTTCACCGTGGTGGTGAAGGGCGACAGGAGGTCGTTGAACGTGACCGTGGCGCAGTGGCCGCCGGTCTCCTTCACGCCGGGCTTGCAGCGCGGCACCGGATCAGCCAGGAACTCCATGAGCTCCTGGCTGTAGAAAGCCGCCACGATCGATACGACCGTGATCGCGAGGAGTCCCTTGGCGAGCCGGTTGCGGAGCTCGCGCAGGTGCTCCGCGAGGGGCATCCGCCCCTCGGGGTCCTTCTCCTTCGTGCGGGCAGACTTGAGCAACCCACGTCCTCATCTCGTGCGGCAGGCCGGCCGTCGCCGGCCTTGGATCAGCGCTTCGTCGTGTCGGTCGGCTCGGTGACCGGGCGCGAGCTGGTCACATCGCCGGGGGCCGCCTGGATGGTGCGCTGCTGGACGACGGGGTCGCTCGGCGGGTCGGCCGGAGCGGCGGCGTCGTCCTTGCTCTCGGACTTCATCGCCTTGGCCTCGCTCTTGAGGATGCGGGCCGACTTGCCGAGGGAGCGCGCCATGTCGGGCAGCTTCTTGGCTCCGAACAGCAGGACGATGACGACGAGGATGAGAATGATCTCGGTGGGGCCGAGCCTACCCATAGCTGTTTACCTTCTTCACCGAGGCGACAGGAGTCTGGTTGCTAGGCAGACCGGACATACATCCGATCTCCGCTGTCAGCGATCGTAACCCCCCGGGGTAAACGCCCGGCAATCCCCGCGCGTACTCCGAGTGCGGCCCCCGCCTCGATCCGGGCCGCGTTCGCAGCGTACCCGCACGTCTCGGGGAGTTGACAGGTCGCGGAGGCCTCGGAGACTAAACGGCCTCGCGCCCCGCGCGGGCCGCACCGGCCGCCGCTTTCTCCAGGTCCTCGGCGGCCTGGTTGATCCGCCGTGTGGTCTCACTCACCTGACGGCCGAGGCGCTCGGCCTCCACGAAAACCTTGATCGCCATTACGCCGAGCACGGCGAGGCCCAAGAAGCCCGCCGCGATCGCGAGCATCGCCCAGAACATGCGCCGAGCCTAGACGGTGGAGTGCAGACGCAGTGTCCGCACCCCGCCGCCGGTGAGGAGTTCGACGATGCGCTCGCCCGCGGGCTTGCGGACCGCGACCTCGCACTCGGGGCAGGTGAAGGAGTAGAAGGTGGTGCGGGGGCTGGCGCCGATCGCCAGGCGCAGCGCCCCCGCGGAGAGCTCGAAGCGGGCGCGGCAGTCGGGGCACGCGGCCGTGAACAGGACGGGGGCGGGCCGCGGCTGCGCCGGCACTCCCGGCAGTCCGGACATGGTCGGTGTGCTCAACGCCCTTGCTCCTGCCTGTCGTGGGCCTGGCCCTCGTCGTACCGCCGGCCGTACGGCTGGTCGCCGCCGTCCTGGTCGCCGTCATAGGCGGCGAGCGCCTCGCGGGCCGCCTGGCGCGCGCTGTCCGCGAGCTGGGCCGGGGAGACGATCCGGCCGTCCCCGCCGAGCCGCAGCGCGAGGCGGCGCAGCGAGGCGGGCTCGGGGGTGCGCAGCGTGATCCGCAGACCGCCGTCGGGCAGCTCCTCCGCGCTGTCGTGGGGGTAGTACTCGGCGACCCAGCGGCCGCCCGGGCCGACCTCGACGACGACCTCGGGGTCCTCGGCGGCGGGCTGCACGAGCCCTTCGGAGAGGTCGCGCAGCTCGACCTGGGGCGGCGCGGACGGCTCGTCGAGGATCTTGATCTCGGCGACGCGGTCGAGGCGGAAGGTGCGCCGCGCCTCGGAGCGGCGGCACCATGCCTCTACGTACGTGTGTCCGACGCTCACCAGGCGGATCGGGTCGATCTCGCGCTCGGTGACCTCGTCGCGGGCCGGTGAGTAGTAGCGGATCCAGAGCCTGCGGCGCTCGGAGATCGCCCGGTCGACATCGGCGAAGACGCCGCCCTCGGACTCGAAGGTCACCGAGAGCCGCGCGCTGGCGCCCGCCGCCTCGCCCGCCGCGGTCTCCAGCTTCGCGGTGGCGCGCAGCAGCGCGAGGCGGTCGCTCTCGCGCAGGCCCGGCAGGGTGGCCACCGCGCGGGCCGCCACGAGCAGCGCGGTCGCCTCGTCGGCGGCGAGCCGCAGCGGGGCCGCCACGTCGTCGGGGTTGTGCCACCAGATGCGGTCGCCGTCGGTGTCGATGTCGAGCAGGTCGCCGCCGCGGAAGCTGGTGCCGCACATGGGCAGTACGTCGAGATCGGAGATCAGCTCGTCCGGGGTGATGCCGAAGGCGCGGGCGACATCCTCGACGTGGGCGCCGGGGCGCTCGCGCAGATAGGTCACCAGCGACAGCATCCGTCGCGTCTGGTCGATGGCGTTCGAGGCCATTGGTCTTCCGTCCCCTCAGCCCTTGGCCACGGCGCGCAGCCGGTCCACGACGTCGGCCCGCAGCTCGGCGGGCTCGAGGACCACCACATCGGGCCCGAACTCCACCAGCCAGGCGTCGAGACCGTGCCCGTAGGGAATCTCCAACTCGTCCCAGCCGTCGCCCAGTTCCCGCACGCCGGCGGCCTTGGCCCGCAGCGGGTAACCGGCACCCGTGCGCAGCCGGATCAGGGCCGTGCGGTCGGCGCTCTCCCCCGCCCAGCTCGCCACGGTCTCCCGCACGGTGACGACATCCGGCACCTCGGCGGTGTACTTCCCCGCACGGGCGCGGACCTTGCCGGTGATCCGCGAGAGGCGGAAGACGCGCTCGGCGCCCCGGTCGCGGTCCCAGCCCGCGAGGTACCAGTGGCCGCGCCAGCACTCCAGGGCCCAGGGCTCGACGTGGCGCTGCGCGGGGCGCGCGGCGGTGGCCTTGCGGTAGTCGAAGGTGACGGGGCGGCGGTCGCGGCAGGCGAGCATCAGCGGCTCGAAGGACGCCTCGTGCGCGGGGATGCGGGGTTCGAGGGCGCTGTGCGCGCCGTAGGGGTCGGCGTCCTCGGGCAGGCCGGCGGCGCGCAGCTTCTGCAGGGCGCCGCTGGCGGCTCCGGCGAGGCGGGCCTGCTGCCAGACCTTGGCGGCGAGGCCGAGGGCGGCGGCCTCCTCGGCGTCGATGGTGATGGGCGGCAGGCGGTTGCTGTCGCGCCTCGCGAGGTAGCCGACATCTCCGTCGAGGTTCTCCACGGTCTCGATGACCAGGCCCAGCTCGCGCAGATCGTCCTTGTCGCGCTCGAACATCCGGTTGAAGGAGTCGTCGGAGCCCGCCGCACCCGCCGACTGGGAGGCCTCGACGTACGCCTCGATCGACTCGCGCAGCTCCCGCTTGCTCAGCGGCCGCCGGGTCCCGAGCAGGCACAGCGCCAGGTTCATCAGCCGCTCGGCCTTGGCAATGGCCATCGACGCCCTTTCTCGGCTGTTCAGATTGTGCTTCCGACCGATGACCGTACCGCCCCGGGGTGTCCGGGCAAAAGCCGAGGGCCCATGCCAGACAGACATGGGCCCAAGGCGAAAGGATCAGGTCAAGGACGTCCTCAGACGGAGACCAGGTCGCAGACGAAGATCAGCGTCTCGCCCGGGGCGATGCGGCCGCCACCGGCGCCGCGGTCGCCGTACGCGAGGTGCGCGGGGATGATCAGCTCGCGCCGGCCACCCACCTTCATGCCCTGCACGCCCTGGTCCCAGCCGGCGATGACCTGGCCGGCGCCCAGCTGGAACGGCAGCGGGGTGCCGCGGTTCCAGCTCGCGTCGAACTCCTCGCCCGTGCTGAAGGCGACGCCCACGTAGTGCACCTGGACGGAGTCGCCCGCCTTGGCGACCGGGCCTTCGCCCTCCCAGATGTCCCTGATCTGCAGCTCGGTCGGCGGCTCGCCACCCGGGAAGTCGACCTCGGGCTTCTCAATGCTCACGAATGTGCTCCTGCTTGGTACGGAAAGTCAGCGCGGACAGTCTTACATCCCCCGGGGCTCAGCCCTTGGCGAGGGACCGGGGCTCAGCCCTTGGCGAGGATGTCCACACTGAAGACGAGCGTGGCGCCCTTCTTGATGGAGCTGCCCTGCGGCGGCTGGTCACCGTAGCCCAGCTTCGGGGGGATGACGATCAGGACGCGGCTGCCGACCTTCTTGCCGGTCAGGCCCTGCGCCCAGCCCTTGACGACCTGCGCCAGCTGGAACTGCGCGAGCTGACCGCCCTTGTACGAGGAGTCGAACTCCTTGCCGTCCGCCCACTGCACGCCCTTGTACTGGCACAGGACGCTGTCGGTCTCCTTGATCACGTCACCGTCGCCCTCCAGGATGTACGAGGAGACGAGCTTGTCCGGCGCGTCGGCCTTCGGGATGTCGACCGAGGGGGCCTTGCCGTCGGTGTTGGTGCCGACCTTGGGCAGGTCCTTATTGGACTGCGCGATCTCCTTGCCCTTCACCGAGCTCTTGCCGTTGAAGCTCTCCACCAGGTCGACGACGAACACGAGCGTGTCCGAGCCCTTGATGCCCGCCTGCTTGTTGCCCTCTTCGCCGTACCCCATCTTCGGGGGGATGGCCAGCTCCACTCGGCTGCCGAGCTTCTTGCCGACGAGCGCCTGGTCCCAGCCCGGGATGACCCGGCCGACGCCGATCGGGAAGACGGTGGGGTTGCCGCGGTCGTAGGAGTTGTCGAAGACCTTGGCCGTCGCCCAGATCTGGCCGAGGTAGTCGGCCTGCAGATAGTCGCCCTTGACGACCTCCTTGCCCTTCCCCTCGATCAGGGTCTTGACCGCGAGGTCGGAGGACGCCTTGCCGGGGCCCTTGGCGACGGTCGGCTTCTGGCCGAACTTGTCGCCCTTGGTGATCTCGGGCAGCGGTCCGGCCACGATCTTCGCCGTCGGCGCGGCCGAGGGGGAGTTGGCGGGGCTGTCGCTGGGCTTGGACTTGGCCTTGTCGGCCTTGTCGTCACCACAGCCTGCCAGCGTGAGCAGGCCGGCCGGGACAGCAAGGAGGAGTGAGCGTCGGCGCACGGTGGGGGCCTCGTATCGGTCGATCTTGTGGGTTGGCGTGCGCGCAACTCTACGGCGTGAGAAGGGCGCCGTACGAGGAACGTACGGCGCCCGCGTTGCGTTCCCACAACGCCACCGGCTTCACCCGGGACACATTTTCATCCCGTCACATTCCGGTTCGCCCGGTCACATTCCGGCGATGAGCTTCTCCACGCGGTCGTCCACCGACCGGAAGGGGTCCTTGCACAACACGGTGCGCTGCGCCTGGTCGTTGAGCTTGAGGTGCACCCAGTCGACCGTGAAGTCCCGGCGCTGCTCCTGGGCGCGCCGGATGAAGTCGCCGCGCAGCCGCGCGCGGGTCGTCTGCGGGGGCACCGACTTGCCCTCGAAGATCTTCAAGTCGTTGCAGATGCGGGCGGCTTGGCCCTTCCTCTCCAGGAGGTAGTACAGACCACGACGGCGGTGGATGTCGTGGTAGGCGAGGTCTATCTGGGCGACCCGGGGGTGCGACATGGTCATGTTGTTCTTCGCTCGGTAGCGCTCGATGAGCTTGTACTTCATGACCCAGTCGATCTCGGTGCCGATGCGGTCGAGGTCCTCGGACTCGATCGCGTCCAGCGTGCGCCCCCACAGTTCGAGCACCTGCTCGACCGTGCCGGTGCGGATGCCGCGGCGGTCGACGAAGTCCACCGCCTTCTCGTAGTACTCGCGCTGCACTTCGAGGGCGGAGGCCTCGCGGCCGCTGGCCAGGCGCACCTTGCGGCGGCCCGTGATGTCGTGGCTCACCTCGCGGATGGCCCGGATCGGGTTCTCCAGGGTGAGGTCACGCATGACCGTGCCCGCCTCGATCATGCGCAGCACCAGGTCGGTGGCGCCGACCTTGAGGAGCATGGTCGTCTCGGACATGTTCGAGTCGCCGACGATGACGTGGAGCCTGCGGTAGCGCTCGGCGTCCGCGTGCGGCTCGTCGCGGGTGTTGATGATCGGCCGGGAGCGGGTGGTCGCGGACGACACCCCTTCCCAGATGTGCTCGGCGCGCTGGCTGACGCAGTACACGGCGCCGCGCGGGGTCTGGAGCACCTTGCCGGCGCCGCAGAGCAGCTGCCGGGTGACCAGGAAGGGGATGAGGATGTCCGCGAGCCGGGAGAACTCCCCATGACGGGCCACCAGGTAGTTCTCGTGGCAGCCGTAGGAGTTTCCCGCCGAGTCGGTGTTGTTCTTGAAGAGATAGACGTCGCCCGCGATTCCCTCCTCGTGCAGGCGGCGTTCGGCGTCGACGAGCAGGCCTTCGAGAATGCGCTCGCCCGCTTTGTCGTGGGTGACAAGCTCGGTCACGTTGTCACATTCGGGTGTGGCGTATTCCGGATGTGATCCCACGTCAAGGTAGAGGCGGGCGCCGTTCCGCAGAAAGACGTTGCTGCTGCGGCCCCATGACACAACACGGCGGAAGAGGTAGCGCGCCACCTCGTCAGGCGACAGGCGGCGCTGTCCCCTGAACGTGCACGTGACGCCGTACTCGTTCTCCAGCCCGAAAATGCGGCGGTCCATGACTGAACATTACGCCTGATGCCCGGCACTGAAACCGGGTTCGACGGCACCGTTTCGATCATTTTCCGATGAACCCGCAACGACCCCCGATTCACGGACCGGCACCAATACCCGCGCCGTGGCCAGCAAAACCACCAACGCGGCCGCTCCCGCCAGCCCCGGCACGGCGAACCCCCACACCGTCCCGCCCCACTCGACGACGGGCCCGGTGGCGGCGGTGCCGAGCGAGGCCCCGACCGTGAACGTCGTCACGAGCCAAGAGAACGCCTCGGTGACCGTGCCCCGCGGGGCGTGCCGGTCCACGATGATGAACGCACAAGCAAGCGCAGGAGCGAGAAACACCCCCGCGAGAGCGGTGAGCCCCGTCATGGCGAGCGCGCCCGGCACCAGCGTCAACGGCACGTAACAGACCGCGAGCAGGGCCACCAGGACGCTCAGCCGCCTCTCCGGCACGCCACTCCACTGCCGCGCCCCGTACACGGACCCTCCGGCCAGCGCGCCGAGCCCGAGCGCCGCCATCAGCCAGCCGTACACCGCGTCGCCGCCGTGCCCGTCCGCGTACGACACACCGGCGACGGTGATCGAGCCGAGCGCCATGCCGATGAAGAGGAACGCGCCGAGGAGCGCGAGGAGTCCGGGCGAGCGCAGGGCCCCGAGCCAGTGCGCCTCCCGCGGCGCCGAGCGCCACGCGCGTGAAGGCTCGGACACCACTACGGAGAGGGCGCCCAGCACACCGACGGCGTTCACCACGAGCAGCGCCGCCTGCTCCGACCAGAGGGCCACGCAGCCGGTGACGAGCAACGGCCCGACGGTGAACATCACTTCCTGCGCGACGGCGTCCATGGCGTACGCCGCGTGGACCTGCTCCTCCTTGCCGAGGACGCTCGGCCACAGGGCCCGCAGACCGCCCTCGAGGGGCGGTGTGAACAGACCGGCGGCCGCCACGGTCACGTAGGCGAGCGCGAGCAGGTCGGGCCCGGTGAAGGCGAAGGCCGCCATGGCGAGCGCCGAGAGCAGGGCCGCGGGCAGCTGGACACGCGGCTGGCCGTACAGATCGACGAGGCGGCCGAGCAGCGGCTGCCCCACCGCGTTCGCCACCCCGTACACCGCGGCGAGCGCGCCCGCCAGGCTGTAGGTGCCGCCCTCGGCCCGGATGAACAGCACGATGGCGATCGCGGCCGTGGCGTTGGGCAGCCGGCCCACCAGCGTCCCGGCCAGCAGCCGGGTCGCGTACCGCGTCCGGAGGATCTCCGCGTATCCCGCAGCCATGTACTACCGCCCCTCCCCCGCGCCGCCAAGGCCGAGGTTTTACGTATAACTTCGAGCGTCATACGTACCATGAGCGCTGTCAGCTGTCCAAGGGATCACCACGATCCCGTCCCGCGGGCACGACCAGGGAGGCAACAGTGGCCGGGCCACAGCAGGAAGCCGGGGCCCCACGCCCCACCAGCCGCGACGTGGCACGCGCCGCGGGCGTCTCGCAGGCCACCGTCTCCCTCGTCCTCGGCGACAAATGGCGCGGCCGGGTCGCCGAACCCACCGCCGAACGCGTCAGGACCGCCGCGCGGCAGCTCGGCTACCGCCCCAACCTCGCCGCCCGCAACCTCCGCCTCGGCAGGACACGGACCGCCCTGCTCGTCGTCCCCGCCCTCACCAACGAATTCTTCGCACACGTCCACACCGGAGCCGCCCGCGTCGCCGCCCGGCACGGCTTCGGCGTCCTGCTCTACCCCTCCCCCGAGGGCACGGGACCCGCCCGCGACCCCTTCGACTCGGCACGCGCCTCACTGGACGGCGTACTCGCCTCCTCCATGGC
>NZ_WMBF01000011.1:0-43000 GCF_019400875.1 Streptomyces anatolicus
CAATTAGCGCGGGGGGCGCCCCGAAGGGGCGCGGGGAACTGCGCGAGCAACCCCCACCCACCCGCGGGGAACTACCCCTCGATGGACGTCATCACATGCTTGATGCGCGTGTAGTCATCGAACCCGTAGCCCGAGAGATCCTTGCCGTACCCCGACTTCTTGAACCCACCGTGAGGCATCTCGGCAACGAGAGGAATATGCGTGTTGATCCAGACGCACCCGAAGTCCAGCACCTTGGACATCCGCATCGCCCGCGCGTGGTCCTTGGTCCACACGGAGGACGCCAGCGCGTAGTCGACGCCGTTGGCGTACTCCACGGCCTGCGCCTCGTCGGTGAAGGGCTGCACGGTGATGACGGGCCCGAAGACCTCGTTCTGGATGATCTCGTCGTCCTGCTTGAGGCCGGAGACGACGGTCGGCGCGAAGAAGTAGCCCTTCTCGCCGACCCGCTGGCCACCGGTCTCCACGCGCGCGTGCGCGGGCAGCCGCTCGATGAAGCCGGAGACCTGCTTCAGCTGGTTGGCGTTGTTGAGCGGGCCGTAGAGCACGTCCTCGTCGTCCGGCTGGCCGGTCTTCGTGTCGGCGGCGGCCTTGGCGAGCGCCGTCACGAACTCGTCGTGGATGGACTCGTGGACGAGCACGCGCGTGGCGGCCGTACAGTCCTGGCCCGCGTTGAAGAAGCCCGCCATCGAGATGTCCTCGACGGCCTTGGCGATGTCGGTGTCCTCGAACACCACGACGGGCGCCTTGCCGCCCAGCTCCAGGTGGACCCGCTTGAGGTCCTTGGAGGCGGACTCGGCGACCTGCATGCCGGCGCGGACGGAGCCGGTGATGGAGGCCATCGCGGGGGTCGGGTGCTCGACCATGGCGCGGCCGGTGTCGCGGTCGCCCGTGACGACGTTGAAGACGCCGGGCGGCACGATGGAGCCGATGATCTCGGCCATCAGGACGGTCGAGGCGGGCGTGGTGTCGGACGGCTTCAGCACGACCGTGTTACCGGCCGCGAGCGCCGGGGCGAACTTCCATACGCCCATCATCATGGGGTAGTTCCACGGCGCGACCTGCGCGCAGACGCCGATCGGCTCGCGGCGGATGATGGAGGTCAGGCCCTCCATGTACTCGCCGGCGGCGCGCCCTTCGAGCATGCGGGCCGCGCCCGCGAAGAAGCGGATCTGGTCGACCATCGGCGGGATCTCCTCGGACCGCGTGAGTCCGATCGGCTTGCCCGTGTTCTCGACCTCGGCGGCGATCAAGTCCTCGGCACGCTCCTCGAACGCGTCGGCGATCTTCAGCAGGGCCTTCTGCCGCTCGGCGGGCGTCTGGTCGCGCCAGGCGGGGAACGCGTCCGCCGCGGCCTTCATCGCGGCGTCGACGTCGGCCTGGCCCGACAGCGGCGCGGTGGCGTAGGCCTCGCCGGTCGCCGGATTGATCACCTCGGTGGTCCGTCCGTCGGCCGCGTCCCGGAATTCTCCGTTGATGTAGTTGCGCAGACGGCGCAGCTCGGTGCTCACTTCCGGCCCTCCAGTCAGATGTCCAGTGGATGAGACACCCACAGTAGTCGCTATACCGACGCTTTCAACATACCCAGTGGCCCAGAACTGCGGAATCCGTGACGATCGAAGTCCCAGACAACGAAATTCATCGATCTGGCCTTGCGGAAGTGACGAGACGTCGTGCAGAGTGAAGTCGTGGCAAGTCGCAGCGCAGACCCCAGCAGCCCTCGCGGCTCCCGCACCGGCAACCCGGGCGGCAGCGGCAGTGGGAACGGCACCCCGCCCGTGGACGCCGTCTCCCTGGCGATCATCGAGCAGCTTCAGGAGGACGGACGCCGTCCGTACGCCGCCATCGGCAAGGCCGTGGGCCTGTCCGAGGCGGCCGTGCGCCAGCGGGTCCAGAAGCTGCTCGACCAGGGCGTGATGCAGATCGTCGCCGTCACGGACCCGCTCACCGTGGGCTTCCGCAGACAGGCGATGGTCGGCATCACCGTCGAGGGCGACCTCGACCCGGTCGCGGACGCGCTGACGGCCATGCCGGAAGCCGAGTACGTGGTCATGACCGCGGGCTCGTACGACCTCCTGGCGGAGATCGTCTGCGAGGACGACGACCACCTCCTGGAAGTCATCAACAAGCGCATCCGCGCCCTCCCCGGCGTGCGCTCCACCGAGAGCTTCGTCTACCTCAAGCTCAAGAAGCAGACCTATATGTGGGGAACCCGATAGCCGTGAGCAAGGACCTCAGCCAGACCGCGTACGACCACCTGTGGATGCATTTCACCCGCATGTCGGACTACGAGAACGCACCCGTGCCCACCATCGTGCGTGGCGAGGGCACCTACATCTACGACGACAAGGGCAAGAAGTACCTTGACGGCCTCTCCGGCCTCTTCGTCGTCAACGCCGGCCACGGCCGTCACGAGCTGGCCGAGACCGCCTACAAGCAGGCGCAGGAGCTGGCCTTCTTCCCGGTGTGGAGCTACGCCCACCCCAAGGCCGTCGAGCTGGCCGAGCGCCTCGCGAACTACGCGCCGGGCGACCTCAACAAGGTCTTCTTCACCACCGGTGGCGGCGAGGCCGTCGAGACCGCGTGGAAGCTGGCGAAGCAGTACCACAAGCTCACCGGCAACCACACGAAGTACAAGGTCATATCCCGCGCGGTCGCCTACCACGGCACCCCGCAGGGCGCCCTGTCCATCACCGGCCTGCCGGCCCTCAAGGCCCCCTTCGAGCCGCTCGTCCCGGGCGCGCACAAGGTGCCGAACACGAACATCTACCGCGCCCCGATCCACGGCGACGACCCGGTGGCCTTCGGCCGCTGGGCCGCCGACCAGATCGAGCAGGAGATCCTCTTCGAGGGCCCCGAGACGGTCGCCGCCGTCTTCCTGGAGCCGGTGCAGAACGCCGGCGGCTGCTTCCCGCCCCCGCCCGGGTACTTCCAGCGGGTGCGCGAGATCTGCGACAAGTACGACGTGCTGCTCGTCTCGGACGAGGTCATCTGCTCGTTCGGCCGCCTCGGCACGATGTTCGCCTGTGACAAGTTCGACTACGTCCCGGACATGATCACCTGCGCCAAGGGCATGACCTCGGGCTACTCCCCGATCGGCGCCTGCATCATCTCGGACAAGCTCGCCGAGCCGTTCTACAAGGGCGACAACACCTTCCTGCACGGCTACACCTTCGGCGGTCACCCGGTCTCGGCCGCGGTCGGCATCGCCAATCTCGACATCTTCGAGAAGGAGGGTCTCAACCAGCACGTCCTCGACAACGAGGACGCGTTCTACCAGACCCTGCGCAAGCTGCACGACCTGCCGATCGTCGGCGACGTCCGCGGCAACGGCTTCTTCTACGGCATCGAGCTGGTGAAGGACAAGGCCACCAAGGAGACCTTCAACGACGAGGAGACCGAGCGCGTCCTGTACGGCTTCCTCTCGAAGGCGCTCTACGACAACGGCCTGTACTGCCGTGCCGACGACCGCGGCGACCCGGTCGTCCAGCTCGCCCCGCCGCTGATCTCCACCCAGGAGACCTTCGACGAGATCGAGGGCATCCTGCGGCAGGTGCTCACGGAGGCCTGGACGAAGCTGTGACCGGTGATCACCTGAGGTGATCGTCCGATCAGTACCGGCCCTTGGGCGCCCGTTCGAGTGAGAACGGGCGCCCCAGGGCCGCGTCGTTTCCGGGCAGGTCCGCCCGAATCCCTAGCGTGCCCAGTGACCGATCGGCCCCGCCTTCGTTCCCCCGTACGGGGGAGGCAACTGATCTGAACCGAGGTGTACGCCATGGTGGCCCCGCCGGACAACGACGTGCTGTGGGCACGCGCCCTGCATGTCACACACAACGGCTCCCCCGCCCTCACCGGCGTCTCGCTCGGTGTCCGCGAGGGCGAGATCCTCGCCGTCAGCGGCCCGCGCGGCAGCGGCAAGACGACTCTCCTGCGCTGCCTGTCGGGCCAGCTGCTGCCCCAGCAGGGCGAGGTGTGGTTCAACAGCACGCCGGTGCACACCATGGGACCCCTGGTACGGGAGCGCCTGCGCCGCGACCGGTTCGGCTGGATCGACCCCGAGCCGCACCTGGTGCCCGAGCTGACCGCCCGGGAGAACGTCGCCCTGCCGCTGATGCTGCGCGGCGCCTCGCACCGCACCGCCAAGCCCGCCGCCCAGGAGTGGCTGGAGCGCCTCGACATCGGCGGCTGCGCCCGCAAGCGCCCGCACGCCCTCCTCCAGGCCGAGCGCCAGCGCGTCGCCGTCGCCCGCGCGCTGGTCACCACGCCGTCGGTGATCTTCGCGGACGAGCCGACCGCGCCCCTGCACCGCGCCGACCGCGCCCACGTCCTGCGCACCCTGACGACCGCGGCCCGCTCCCACGGCATCACGGTCGTCCTCGCCACCCACGACCCGGAGCTGGCCGCCCTCGCCGACCGCGCGGTCACCCTTCTCGACGGGCGGCGCGTCAAGACGGTGCACCTGCCCGACACGGACGCCCCGCCGGGTCCGGCGCCCGCCGCGGGCCCCGGCCCCACCGACGCGGAAGGCCGGGCCGCGTGCTCGCTCTCCGTCTAGCCCGCGGGGCGCACCCGCTCGTCCAGCTGCGGCGGCTCCTCGTCGCCGCCGCGGCCGCGGGTACGGGATTCCTGCTGCTGTGCACCCTGGCGTACGCGATGGAGCACCCGGGAGCCGGTTCCGTGCTGCGGCTCGCCTGGTGCGTCGCGCCGATCGCCGCGACCGTGTACTTCGCCGTCGCCGTGGCCCGCACCGACCCCGGCACCCGGCCGCGCGCCGGGCTCTCCGCCATCGGCCTCGGCCCGGCCCGGCTGATGGTCCTCGCCGCGATCTCCACGGCCGTGGCCTGCGCCCTCGGCTCCATGGTGGCGCTGCTCGTCTTCCTCCATCTGCGCGGCGACCTGTCCGGCCTGCCCTTCGACGGGGCCGCCGCCGAACTGCTCGCCGCCGGCCGGCCGCTGCCGCTCGCCGCCGCGCTGACCCTGCTCACCGTGGTCCCGCTCGCCGCCTCGGCCGCGAGCGCCGCCGCACTGCGGCCCCGCCCCGCCAAGGCGGGCGGCGTCGAGGAGCCCGCCGCACCGGCCCCCGCGCCGAGCGGCCTGCCCTGGGGCGTCGCACTGCTCGCGGCGGGCCTCGCCGTGGAGATGTACGCCAGCGGCCGGGGCGGCGGGCCCGGCGTCGGCCTCCCGGTGCCGGGCGGCGCGGACGGCAACCCCGCGGGCATCCTCGCCGGATGGGCGCTGACCGCGGTCGGCCTCGCACTCGCGGGCCCCGGCCTCACCTACCTGTGCGGCCGCGTGCTCCAGGCCGCGCGGCCCGGCGCGGTGCGGCTGCTCGCCGGGCGCGTCCTCCAGGAGGAGGCGCGGCGCATCGGGCGGCCGCTCGGCGTGCTGTGCGCGGTGGCTTCGGGCGCGTACGCCTCGGCCGTCCTGTACGCGGGCCCGCGCCCCGGCGTCGGCCCGCTCACCACCCTGGGCGCGCTGCTCGTCGCGGGCTGCGCCGTGCTGACGCTCGCCACGGCGGCCGTCGAGGCCCGGCAGTCCCGGGCGGACACGACGGCGGCGCTGCTGCGGCTCGGGGCGCCCGCGACGATGCTCCGCGGCTCGGCGGCGCTGCGGGCGGGCGCCCTCACCGCCGTCTTCGCCCCGCTGACCTGGATCGTCGCCGAGCTGGCCGCGCTGCCACTGGGGCGCTGAGAACTCGTACGAAAAAAATCGCGGCGAGCGATGAGTCCGGGGTCGAACGCACGTCTAACCCTGCGTACGACAGACGCGTACCGCGGAACACGCGTACCGCATCCGGACACTCGCACTGGGAGAGACGCTCATGTACCAGCAGATGATCTTCGTGAACCTCGCCGTGAACGACGTCGACGCGACGAAGAAGTTCTTCACCGGGCTCGGCTACACCCTCAACCCGCAGTTCACCACGGAGGACTGCGCGTGCGTGGTCATCAGCGACACCATCGTCGCGATGATGCTGTCCAAGCAGCGCTACGCGGACTTCACGGAGAAGGAGATCGCGGACTCCACGAAGACCAGCGAGGCCTTGCTGTGTCTGAGCGCCGAGAGCCGCGAGAAGGTCGACGAGATCGCCGACAAGGCGATCGCCGCCGGTGCCACGTCCGGCAAGGTCCAGGACTACGGCACGATGTACGGCCGCTCCTTCGACGACCTGGACGGCCACACCTGGGAGTTCATGTGGATGGACCCCTCCGAGGTCCAGAGCTGACTCCAGGACTGAGGTCCAGGGCTGAGGTCTGATGCTGAGCCCGGCGCGGCTGCCCCTGGGGCAGCCCGCACCGGACGCGGCGTCGACGGTCAGCAGTGGAAGTAACCGTGGATGGTCGTGCCCTCGTCCGGGGCGGTGTGGATCCGGACGAGGTCGGCGAGCACGTGCACCATCAGCAGTCCCCGCCCTCCGCGCTGCTCCGGGGGCGGCGGGCGGCGGCCCGCGAGCGGGTCGGCGAGGAGCCCGGCGTCACGCACCTCGCAGACGACGGAGCCGTCCTGGGACCAGACCCGCAGCGCACCGGAGCCCTGCCCGTGCACCACGCTGTTGGTCGTCAGCTCGGCCACGGCGAGGGCGAAATCCTGCAACCGGGACTCGGGCATGCCGAGCGCGGCCGCGCGGCGGGTGGCGTAGTGCCGTACGTCGGGGAGCGTCTGCGCGGTGTAGCGCATCTGCGGCACGTCGTCGGGTGCTCTCAGGGGCTCGTTGTAGCGCGAGATCACCGCTTCGGGTGCGTAGGCCGCGCTGGTGCCCTCCGTACCGGACTCGATGATCGTGGGGTGCGTGGCGTAGGCGTCGGCGAGGACGGTCTCCTCCAGGCCCACCGCGTCATACGGACAGAGGATCGTCACCGCCCGGCCCTGGAAGGCCAGGTTGATCAGCGCCTCGTGCTGTACGCAGGCGGGGTACTCCGTCGCGGTGCGCCCGGCCCAGATCGGCTCGCCGATGATCCGTACCCGTCCCGTGGGGTGGGCGTCGGCGAAGGCGCGCAGCACCCGCGGGATGATCCGGCCCGGATTGCGTCCCACCTGCGTCATGTCGAGCAGCTTGACCTGATCGGCCCGTGCCCCCAACTCGCCGCGGATAAGTTCCAGATTGGCCTCGGGGACCGCCACGGCCACGGCCTCGCCCGCGTCCAGACCCTCGAGGAGGAACGGCACGGTGCCCGCCACGTACTCCCGCTCGCCTCGGTAGAAAAGCGCCGGGTGGACGAAGGGTTCGGTCTCGGTCATGGCACTCATGAAACGGCCACCTCGATTGCAGACAGATCAGGCCAGAACAGCTCCAGCTGACGGCTCAGGGCGGGTGGCGGGCTCTTCAGCACGAGCCGCTGCTCGCCGTGGAGACTCTGGGCGGTCACGGCCAGGGCCGTGGCTCCGGCCATGTCGATGAAGGTCAGTCCCGAGAGATCGAAGTGATACGAGCCGTGGTGCCGCTGGGCCACCCGCTCCAAGGCCTGCTCCCACACCGCGCGTGTGGGCAGACACACCTCACCGGCCACCTCCACGCCGGCCCGGTCGGTCAGAGGGCAGATTCTCAGCTGCTCGCTCCCAGGCGCCGCTTCATCCGCCCTCGCATTCCTCTCATGCGGGTCGTTCACATCGTCCTCCCGCTTCCCTCCAGAACATCGTGCCCAGTACGCCCATTATCCCTGTTGTCCGCGGCGCTCCTGGCGCCCCTGGCTCAGGTGACCCGCACACCGATCAGACAGGTGTCGTCGTCGGTGTCGGAGGCGCTGTGCGTCAGGAGCCTGTCGAGCTGCTGTTCAAGATGCGCGGCCGGGGGGCCCGCCGAGGTCAGCAGCCTGGCCAGGGAGTCCTGGACCGACTCGTCACGGCGCTCGACGAGGCCGTCGGTGTACATCAGCAGGGTGTCGCCCGGTTCCAGCCGCAGTTCCCGCTCCTCGTAGTCGGCGTCGGCGAGGGCGCCCAGCAGGATGCCCCCGGTGGCGGGCAGGGGTGCCGCCTGCTGCCCGCGCAGCAGCACCGGTGGCAGGTGCCCGGCGCGCGCCCAGCGCAGGGTGTGCCGCTCCGGGTCGTACAGACCGCACACGGCGGTGGCGGTGACGTGGGCGGTCAGGTGGTGGGCCACGATGTTCAGCCAGGACAGCAGTTGCGCGGGTCCGGCCCCGGTGACGGCGAGGCCGCGCATGGCATTGCGCAGGACCACCATGCTGGTGGCGGCCTCGATGCCGTGTCCGGCCACGTCCCCCACGCACAGCATGATCTGCTTCGACGGCAGGGTCACCGCGTCGTACCAGTCCCCGCCGACCATGGACTCCGACTCCGCGGGCCGGTACCGCACGGCGATCTGGAGGCCCGGACTGCTCAGCGGCGCCTGGGTGGGGGGCATGATCGCGTGCTGCAGCTGCAGCGTCAGCCGGTCGCTCTCGGCGGCCTGCTGCTCGGTGTGCGCCAGCTGGTCGCGGGTGGCCGCCAGTGCCACCTCGGTCCAGTGCTGGGAGGAGATGTCCTGGTAGGCGCCGCGCACGGAGAGCAGTCTGCCGTCGGCGTCGAGGACGGGTTCGGCGATCACCCGCATGTGCCGGGTGACGCCGTCGGGCCGTTCGAGACGGAAGGCGGCCGAGGACGACCTGCGGTGGTGGAGCACGGCGCGCAGGAAGCGGCGGATTGTGGTGGCGTCGTCGACATGGGCGTACGAGGTCAGCGCCTCCAGGGGCACGGGGTGCGCGTCGTGCGGTCGGCCGTACAGGTCGAACAGCTGATCGTTCCAGGTGACTTCGCCCGTGACGACGTTCTCCTCGAAGCCGCCGATCCGCCCCAGGCGCTGGGCGTGCTGCAGGAGATGGGCGAGCCGGGCCGCCTCGTCCTCTATGCGCCAGATGAGCAGCACACAGCTGCCATGGCGGCTGATGCTGACATCGGCGACCGCGGCGAGGGAGACCTGGCCGACCAGCGCGGTCAGGGTCATCCGGCGGGTACGGAACGGCTCACCGGTCGCGTACACCCGCTCGATCTTCTCGTACAGCTCGCTGTCACCGACGGCCATCGGGTAGGCCTCCAGCAGCAGCGCCCCGTTCACCGCGCTGCGCGGGCGGCCCGCGGGGTCGACGAAGCTGCTGTTGACGTGGTGGACACGGAAGTCCGTCAACCGCCCGTCCGCGCCCACGTACGGCACGAGGACCAGGGCGGGGTCGTACAGGCCCTCCGCGAGCTCCACCAGTTCGGAGAGGTCGGGCCTGGGCACCCACGTCTCCACCGAGGGCGGGGCCGTCACGTCCGGGCGGCTCTCCAGGGTGTGGGCGCACAGCTCCGCCAGTGCGTCGAGCTGGCGCAGGATCTGCGGCGGCTGCGGCTCCAGCGGATCCGGCCAGCAGATCTCCAGGACGCCGTTGACCCGGCCGCCGGTGCCCACCGGGAGCGCGACGCGCCCGCCGCGGGGGTGGCGTCCCCGGCCGATGGACGGCAGCCCCTCGGCGGACATGTCCGTGATGTGCACGTGCTGGCGCTCCATCAGCGCACGGCGGGCCAGGGTGGAGACGCCCGGCGGCACGTAACGCCACCGGTCGGCCTCGCCCTCGCTGAAGCCCGCGTGCCCCGCGAGGGCCAGCGACGCGTCGGCTCCCGCGCTCCACACGGCGACCGCGACAGCGCCCAGCGGGGCCAGGGCATGCGCCAGGAGCGAGGAGGCCGCCGCCTGGGTGTCGCCCGCGGCGAGGGCGCCGCTCTCCGCCGTACGCAGACGGACGCCGATGGAGGGCTCGGGCTGCTCCGGGGGCGGGTCGTCGTTGGCCCGGCTCGCGAACTCGCTGGCGAGTTCGGTGAGCTGGTCCTGGGACGACTGGTTGACGATCTCCGCGGCCAGTTCGAGCGGGGAGAGGCCCGCCTCCTCGGCCAGCGAGGCCAGCTGCTGCGCGGCCACGGTGGGGCCGCACCGCAGCCGCTCGATCAGCACGCCCTTGGCGAGTTCGATCAGGGCACGGCCGTCGGCCGCCGCCTGCGCGGCGGCGATCTCACCGCGCAGCCGCTCCACCGTCGCCGCGAGCCTTCCCACGTCGGTGCTCTCCGCGCGGGGTTCGGGTACGTGGGGGCCGGGGGCGGCAGCGGAGCCGTCGGGGCCGGGCGAGGCAACGGAACCGTCGGGGCCCGGTGCGACAGCCGAGCCGTCGGGGTTCGCGGCAGCGGCGCCGCCGGGATCCGGTGCGGCAGCGGCGCCCTCAAGGGGTTTCGAGGTGGTCATCGCGCCACCGACTCCTCACCGAGCCAGCGCCCGATACAAGCGATGAGGTCATTGGCGTCGACGGGCTTGGTGACGTAGTCACTGGCCCCCGACGCCAGGCTCTTCTCCCGGTCGCCCGGCATCGCCTTCGCCGTCACGGCGATGATGGGCAGTGCCGCGTAGGCCGGGTCCTGCCTGATCTCCGTGGTCGCCGCGTACCCGTCCATCTCGGGCATCATCACGTCCATCAGAACCAGGTCGATCTCCGGGTTCCTGCGCAGGGTCTCGATGCCCTTGCGGCCGTTCTCGGCGTGCAGCACCCGCATGCCGTGCATCTCCAGGATGCCGCTGATGGCGTAGAGGTTGCGGGCGTCGTCGTCCACGACCAGCACGACCCGCCCGGAGAAACCGCCGCCGACGGCCGACGGGAGGGGATCGCCGATCTCCTCCCCCCGCACCAGCGGGACCACGTCCCCGGGCTGCTCGGCGGAGAGGTGCAGCGCGATGCGCTCGCGCAGCTCGTCCAGGCTGGAGATCAGCTCCAGGGGGCGCGCGTGCGAACGGGACTGGAGCCGCTGCTCGTGTGCCGGGTCCAGGCGGCGGCTGTTGTGCGCGAGCACGGGCACCGAGGTCACCGCGGTGTCGCCGTCCATCGCGTCGAGGAACCGCAGCGCCTCGTCCTTCGGCATGTCCAGTTCGAGTACGACGCAGTGGCAGGCGCCAGCGGCCAGGCTCTCGGCCGCCTCCACCGCGCCGACCGCCGTGATGACCTCGATGCCCGCCTCCGCCGACTTCGCGGACAGCTCCTGGCTGCCGGACAGGTCGGCGACCGCGCTCTCGGCGACCAGGGACAGCAGGCCACGCGATCGCCCCTCGACCACGAGCAGCCGGCGCTTGCGGCGGGGCTCCGGGGCGGCCTGGGCGGCCTGCCCCGCGTCCGCCGCACGGACGGGCGTGGCCCGGGCGATCGGCTTGGCCTCGGCCGAGGCCTCCCACTCGGTGCGGGTCACGGGCAGGTAGAGGGTGAACGTACTGCCCTGCCCCGGCGTGCTCGCGGCGACGACCACGCCGCCCAGGAGGTGGGCGATCTCCCGGCTGATGGACAGGCCGAGGCCGGTGCCGCCGTACTTGCGGCTCGTGGTGCCGTCGGCCTGCTGGAACGCGCCGAAGATGGCTTCGAGCTGGTGCTCGGCGATGCCGATGCCGGTGTCCTTCACCCGGAAGGCCAGCATCGCCTCGCCACGCCGGACGGAGGTCGGCACCTCGCTCTCCCCGGCCCTCTCGATACGGAGTTCGACGCTGCCTCGCTCGGTGAACTTGACCGCGTTGGAGAGCAGGTTGCGCAGGACCTGGCGCAGCCGCGAGTCGTCGGTGCGCAGGTCGGACGGCACGTCGGGGGCGGTGCTGATGGTGAAGTCGAGGTTCTTCTGGGTCGTCATGGGCCGGAAGGTCGCCTCGACGTAGTCCAGCAGCTTGTGCAGCGCGACCTGTTCGGGGTTGATGTCCATCTTGCCCGCCTCGACCTTGGACAGGTCGAGGATGTCGTTGATGAGCTGGAGCAGGTCGGAGCCGGCCGAGTGGATGATGCCCGCGTACTCGACCTGCTTCGCGGTGAGGTTGCGGGTCGGGTTCTGCGCGAGCAGCTGGGCGAGGATGAGCAGGCTGTTCAGCGGGGTGCGCAGCTCATGGCTCATGTTGGCCAGGAACTCCGACTTGTACTTCGAGGTGAGGGAGAGCTGCTGCGCCCGCGCCTCCAGTTCCTGGCGGGCCTGCTCGATCTCCAGGTTCTTCGTCTCGATGTCGCGGTTCTGGGCGGCGAGCAGGGCCGCCTTCTCCTCCAGTTCGGCGTTGGAGCGCTGGAGTTCGTCCTGCTGGACCTGCAACTCCGCCGAGCGCTCCTGGAGTTCGGCCGTAAGGCGCTGCGACTCCCCAAGGAGTTCGTCGGTGCGCGCGTTGGCGACGATGGTGTTGACGTTCACCCCCAGCGTCTCCATCAGCTGTTCGAGGAAGTCCCGGTGTACGGGGGTGAACTGCTCGAACGACGCCAGCTCGATGACGCCGAGGACCTGGTCCTCGACGAGGATCGGTACGACCATCAAGCTGCCCGGCGCGGCCTGGCCGAGCCCGGACGAGATGCTGACGTAGTCCGCCGGAAGGTGGTTGACGGCGATGGGCCGCCTGCTGCGCGCCGCCTGCCCCACCAGGGACTCCCCGAGCCGGAAGCGCAGGCGGCCGACGCTGTCGATGGGCCGGCCGTAGGAGCCGACCAGAGCCAGCTCGGCGGAGCCGGCCGCCTCCTCGACGAGGTAGAAGGCTCCGTACTGGGCGCCCACGAGCGGGGCCAGCTCGTCCATCACCAGCTCGGCGACGACGGCGAGGTCCCGGTGTCCCTGCATCAGCCCGGAGATGCGGGCGATGTTGGACTTGAGCCAGTCCTGCTCCTGGTTGGCCATGGTCGTCTCGCGGAGCGACTCGACCATGGTGTTGATGTTGTCCTTGAGTTCGGCGACCTCGCCGGAGGCGTCGACGGTGATGGAGCGCGTCAGATCGCCCTCGGCCACGGCGCTCGCCACCTCGGCGATGGCGCGCACCTGCCGGGTGAGGTTGCCTGCCAGTTCGTTCACGTTCTCGGTCAGGCGCTTCCAGGTGCCCGACACTCCCTCGACCTCGGCCTGGCCGCCGAGTCTGCCCTCGCTGCCGACCTCGCGTGCCACGCGCGTCACCTCGGCGGCGAACGCCGAGAGCTGGTCGACCATCGTATTGATGGTCGTCTTCAGCTCCAGGATCTCGCCGCGGGCGTCCACGTCGATCTTCTTCGACAGGTCGCCGTTGGCCACCGCGGTGGTGACGAGGGCGATGTTGCGCACCTGATTGGTCAGGTTGTTCGCCATCGAGTTGACGTTGTCGGTGAGGTCCTTCCACGTGCCCGCCACGTTGGGGACGCGGGCCTGGCCGCCGAGCTGGCCCTCGGTGCCGACCTCGCGCGCCACGCGCGTGACCTCGTCGGCGAAGGCCGAGAGGGTGTCGACCATGGTGTTGATGCCCCCGGCGAGCGCGGCGACCTCGCCCTTCGCCTCGACGGTGATCTTCTGCGAGAGGTCGCCCCGCGCCACCGCCGTGGCGACCTGGGCGATGGAGCGCACCTGGCCCGTCAGGTTGGACGCCATGACGTTGACGTTGTCGGTGAGGTCCTTCCACGTGCCGGAGACCCCGCGGACGGTGGCCTGGCCGCCGAGGTTGCCCTCGGTGCCGACCTCGCGGGCGACGCGGGTGACCTCGTCGGCGAAGGCGGAGAGCTGGTCGACCATCGTGTTGATGGTCTCCTTCAGCTCCAGGATCTCCCCGCGGGCGTTCACCTTGATCTTCTGCGACAGGTCGCCCCCGGCCACCGCGGTCGCCACCTGGGCGATCGAGCGCACCTGGGCCGTCAGGTTGCCCGCCATGCTGTTGACCGAGTCCGTCAGGTCCCGCCAGGTGCCCGAGACGCCCTTGACGTCGGCCTGGCCGCCCAGGATGCCCTCGGTGCCCACGTCACGCGCCATGCGGGTGACCTCGTCGGCGAAGGACGAGAGCTGGTCGACCATCGTGTTGATGGTGTTCTTCAGCTCCAGGATCTCGCCGCGGGCGTTGACGGTGATCTTCTGTGACAGGTCGCCCTTGGCCACGGCCGTCGTGACCTGCGCGATGTTGCGGACCTGGCCGGTGAGGTTGCCCGCCATCAGGTTCACCGAGTCGGTGAGGTCCCGCCAGACGCCGCCGACGCCCGGCACCTGAGCCTGGCCGCCGAGCTGGCCCTCGCTGCCGACCTCGCGGGCGACGCGGGTCACCTCGTCGGCGAAGGCGGAGAGCTGGTCGACCATCGTGTTGACGGTGTCCTTCAGCTCCAGGATCTCCCCGCGGGCGTCCACGTCGATCTTCTGCGACAGGTCGCCCTTGGCCACCGCGGTCGCCACCTGGGCGATGTCCCGGACCTGGGTCGTCAGATTGCCCGCCATGGCGTTCACGGAATCGGTGAGATCCGCCCACGTCCCGGAGACACCGGGCACGATGGCCTGCCCGCCGAGGGTCCCCTCGGTGCCGACCTCCCGGGCCACGCGGGTCACCTCGGAGGTGAAGAGCGACAGCTGGTCGACCATGCCGTTGAAGACGTCGGCGATCTCACCGATCAGTCCGTCGCCCTCGTCCGGCAGCCTCGTGCCGAAGTCCCCGTCCCGTACGGCCGTGAGTCCCGCCAGCAACTGCCGCAGCTCCGGCTCGCCCACCCCGCCGCCCCCACGAGAGGACCGCGATCGTGGCACCGAGCGCCCCTTCTCGACCGCCGCCTCAGCCATGATGACCTCTTTCGCTCGGATACCACGACAAAGGACCGCCCCGACAGACACCACACGCGCCTGTCGGGGCCGTCAACCGACTTCCACAATCTTCACCGTCTGCTCACGGCCGTACAAAAATACGCAGTGAGCCCGCCGGCCGCGCCCGCGGGGCCACGATGCCCTGTCGCACCGCGATCCGTGACGTCCAAGGACCCAAGTTCCCGCACCCGGCCGCTTCAGACGGGACTCCTAGTATGGGCGGATGCAGCCGACCGACGAACCCGCCTTCGCCCCGCCCACCGGTGAGGACCGTGAGATCGAGACCCTCGCCGAGTTCGACGAGGTCTGGCGGCGCGGCGCGCTCGCCGGCTGCCGCGTCCAGGCCGTCGACCTGACCGAGCGCACCTCGGCCCTCCTCACCGCCGATGTCGCGGGCGCCGTCTTCCTCGGCTGCCCCATGCGCGAGGACGCGGCGGCGAAGGTGCGGGTCTCGGGCGCGCTGGTCTTCCCGCCCGTCCCCGGCCTGCCGTTCAACCCCTACCGCGGGCTGCTCTACACCCCCGGCGACCTCTTCTCGGGCCTCGCCGACGGCGGGTACGACGCGACGCCGGACGCCCGTGCGTACGACTGGTTCCAGCGGACGAAGGCCGACGGCGACGTCTTCTCCTCGATGCTGCGCGCGATACACGACGACTCGATCTCCGACGCCCTGGACGAACTGCTCGCCGGGGCGGCCGTGGTGGGCGTGATGGGCGGCCACGCGATGGCACGGGGCACGGAAGCGTACGCGGGCGCCGCGCGCCTCGGCCGTGCGCTGGCCCGCGCCGGGTTCACCGTCGCGACGGGCGGCGGTCCCGGCGCGATGGAGGCGGCGAACCTCGGCGCGTACGCCTCCGTCTTCGCCGACGGCATGCTCGACGAGGCCCTGGAACTCCTCGCCAAGGCCCCGTCCTTCTCGCCCTCGGTGACCGAGTGGGCACGGGCGGCCTTCGCGGTCCGCGAGCGCTGGCCCTCGGGCGGCGCGTCGGTGGGCATCCCCACCTGGTTCTACGGCCACGAGCCGCCGAACGCCTTCGCGTCCCACCTGGCAAAGTACTTCGCCAACGCCACCCGCGAGGACGGCCTGCTGGCCCGCTCGAACGCGGGCGTCGTCTTCCTGCCGGGGGCCGCGGGCACGGTCCAGGAGGTCTTCGACAACGCCACCCCCAACTACTACGAGTCGCGCGGCGAGCCCACCCCGATGGTCCTGGTCGACCGCGCGCACTGGACGGCCCACCTCCCGGTCTGGCCCCTGCTCCAGTCGCTGGCCCGCGGCAGGTCCATGGAGTCGCGGATCGCGCTGGTCGACCGGGTGGAGGAGGCACCGGCCGCGCTGGACGCCCTGCTCTCGGGCGTGGCTCACGCCTCGAGCAGCCCCGCGAGCGCCTAGTAGGACAGCCCCCGGCCCACTCCCGCCGCACCCACGCCCGGCCCTTCCGCGCGGGCGTACGCCATCAGCCCTTCCGGAGCGCCGTGTCCCCGGAGTCGCCCCCGCCCCCGAGGACGACCACGTCCTCCGCGTCGAAGGTGATCCCGACCGTCTCCCCGACCCCCGGCGCTCGGCGCAGCGCGCACGCCGCCTCCAGGCGCGGGCCCTCCTTGGGCTGGAGGTGCACGGCGACATGGGTGCCGCGGAAGGTGCGCGCCGTCACCGCGCACGGCAGCCCCTCGTCGGCGCCGACGAGCCGCACCCCGGCGGGCCGCACAAGCACCTCGCACCGCCCCGCGGGGACGCCGGCCGGCACGGGGATCTTGCCCCACACCGTGTCCGCCGTGTCGCCGGTGACCGTCGCCCCGACGATGTTGTCGAAGCCCAGGAACCGCGCGACGAACTCGTCCACAGGCCGCTGCCACACCTCGAGCGGCGTGCCGGACTGGGCGATCCGCCCGTCCCGCATGACGACGACCCGGTCGGCGAGCGCGAAGGCCTCGCCCTGGTCGTGCGTGACGGCCAGCACGGTCGTGCCCAACTCGCCGAAGAGTTCCCGCAGTTCGACGACGAGGCGTTCGCGCAGGGAGCGGTCGAGCTGGCCCAGCGGCTCGTCCAGCATCAGCAGGCGGGGCCGGGGCGCCAGCGCCCGCGCGAGGGCGACCCGCTGCTGCTCGCCCCCGGAGAGCGAGGCGACCGCGCGCCGCTGCGCCTTCGGCAGCCCGACCAGTTCGAGCAATTCGGCCACCCTGTCGGCCTGTTCGCCCCGCGAGGCGCCGTGCATGCGCAGCCCGAAGGCGACATTGCCCGCCACATCGCGCTGCGGGAAGAGCTGGTGGTCCTGGAACATCAGGCCGACGCCCCGCTTGTGCGCGGGCACCCCACGCTGGTCGCGTCCGCCCAGCTCGACCCGCCCCGCGTCCAGCGCCTGGAGCCCGGCGACCGCCCGCAGCAGTGTCGACTTGCCGCTGCCGCTCGGCCCGAGCACGCAGACGATCTCGTGCTCGGCGACCTCCAGGTCCACGGCGTCGAGCACGGCCCGCGCCCCGAACCGGACCGTCGCCTCACGCAGTCTCAGCAAGGCGGCCGGAGTTGGCTGCGGACCCATCAGAACTCTCCCGTGGTGCGTTCGGTACGGATGCGTTCCAGGAGCAGCAGCGACACCGCGCACACCACCATGAGGATCGCCGAAAGGGCCATCGCCTGGCCGTAGTTGAGGTCCCCGGCCCGCCCGAGCAGCCGCGCCACGGCGACCGGCAGCGTCGGGTTGTCGGGCCGCGCGATGAAGACGGTCGCCCCGAACTCACCGAGCGACACGGCGAAGGCGAACCCGGCGGCGATCAGGAGCGCCCGCCGCACCATCGGCAGGTCGACCTCCCGCCACGCCCGCAGCGGCGAGGCGCCGAGCACGGCCGACGCCTCGCGCAGCCGCCCGTCGACCGCGCGCAGCACGGGCAGCATGGTGCGTACGACGAAGGGCACGCCGACCAGCGCCTGGGCGAGCGGCACCAGGATCCAGGTGGCCCGCAGATCGAGCGGCGGCTCGTCCAGCGTGATCAGGAAGCCGAAGCCGACGGTCACCGCGGAGACCCCGAGCGGCAGCATGAGCAGCGCGTCGAACCCTCGTACGAGGCGACCGGCTCTCCGGGTCAGGGCGGTGGCCGCGAGCCCGCCGATGACGACCGCGAGGGCCGTGGCCACGAGCGCGTACTGGAGTGAGTTCCAGACCGCCTCGATCGGCGGCACGAGGAAGGCACCGCCTTCGGCCGAGGTCAGCTCCCTGTAGTACGTGAGTCCGTAGCCGTCGGGACCGTCGAAGGAGCGCTCGATGAGCACGCCGAGCGGCAGCAGGATCAGCAGCGCGACCGTGGCCACGACCAGGCCGAGCAGCGACCACTGTCCGGCCCCACGCGGGCGGCGGGCCACGGCCGAGGCGTCGACCAGCTTCAGCGCGCTCTCGCGCCGCCGCGCCGTCCACGCGTGGACAGCCAGGATCAGGCCGACCGCCGCGAACTGCACGAGCGTCAGGACGGCGGCCGTCGGCAGGTCGAGGAGCTGGGCGGTCTGCCGGTAGATCTCCACCTCCAGCGTGGAGTACGCGGGCCCGCCGAGGATCTGCACGACACCGAAGGAGGTGAAGGTGAAGAGGAAGACCATGAGCGCGGCGGCCGCGACGGCAGGCCCGAGCGCGGGCAGCGTCACGGTCCGCCAGGCCGTCCAGCGTGAGGCGCCGAGCATCCGCGCGGCCTCCTCCTGCCGCGGGTCGAGCTGCGACCAGAGCCCGCCGACCGTGCGCACGACGACCGCGTAGTTGAAGAACACGTGCGCGAGCAGGATCGCCCACACGGTCGTGTCGAGCCGTACGCCCCCCAGCTCGTCGAGGAGCCCGCCCCGCCCGATCAGCGCGAGGAACGCGGTCCCGACGACGACTGTCGGCAGCACGAACGGCACGGTCACGACCGCCCGCAGCACCTGCTTGCCGGGGAAGTCGAAGCGCGCGAAGACATACGCGCCGGGGAGCGCGATCACCAGCGTGAGCGCTGTCGACGCGAGCGCCTGCCAGGTCGTGAACCACAGGACGTGCCGGATGTCGGACTGCCCAAGGACCTCCGCGATCCGCCCGAACCGCCAGACCCCGTCGACGTGCAGACCTCGCGCGACGATCGCTGTGACCGGATAGGCGAAGAAGACCGCGAAGAACGCGACGGGCAGGGCCAGCAGACCGAGCCGCGCCGCGCTCCCCCGGCCGAAGCCCGCGCGGGAGCGGGGCTTCGTCACTTCCGTACGAGCGAGGTCCACGACTTGATCCACGGCTCGCGGTTCTCGGCGATCTTCTTCGGGTCCATGGTCTGCGGCTTGTCGACCCTCACGCCGTGCTCGGTGAACAGCTCGGGCAGCTTCGTGCCCTCGCGCACCGGGTTCACGAACATGTTCAGCGGCATGTCCGCCTGGAACTCCTCGCCCGCGAGGAAGTCGAGGAGGGCCTTGCCGCCCTTGGTGTTCCCGGCGCCGCTGAGCAGACCCGCGTACTCGACCTGACGGAAGCACGTGCCGGTCGCGACGCCGGTCGGGGCCTCCTTCGGCTGCGGCTTGCCGTACAGCACCTCGACGGGCGGCGAGGAGGCGTAGGAGACGACGAGCGGCCGGTCGCCCTTGGCCTTCTTGCCGCCCGCGGACCCGGAGAACTCCTCGTTGTAGGCCTGCTCCCAGCCGTCGACGACCTTGACGCCGTTGGCATCGAGCCGCTTCCAGTACCTCTCCCAGCCCTTGTCGCCGTACTTCGCGGCGGTGCCGAGCAGGAATCCGAGCCCGGGCGAGGAGGTCGCGGCGTTCTCGGTGACCAGCAGGTTCTTGTACCGCGGCTCGAGGAGGTCGTCGAAGGACTTCGGCGGCGCCAGCTTCTTGTCGGCGAAGTACTTCTTGTCGTAGTTCACACAGATGTCGCCGCTGTCCACGGGCGTCACCCGGTGCTTGCCCTGGTCGACGCGGTACTCGGGCTTGATCTTGTCCGAGCCCTTGGCCTCGTACGACTGGAAGAGCCCGTGGTCGAGCGCCCTGGAGAGCAGCGTGTTGTCGACGCCGAAGAAGACGTCGCCCTGGGGGTTGTCCTTGGAGAGGATCGCCTTGTTCACGGCGGCGCCCGCGTCACCGTCCTTGAGGACCTTGACCTGGTACCCGGACCGCTTCTCGAAGTCCTTCAGTACGTCCTTGGAGACGTTGAAGGAGTCATGCGTGACGAGCGTGACGCTCTTGGAGTCGCCCTTGGTGGAATCGCCGCCGGAGCCGCCGCACGCCGAGACGGCGACGAGCCCGATGCCCACCGCGACGGCGGTGAACGTGACCTTTTTGGTGCTCACTGGAATGTCCTCCTGGGTGTCCAGGAAGAGACGCGGCCCTGCCCGCCGGCGAAACGCCTGCGGGCAGGGCGCAACAGCTTGAGTAATGCCCGAACTTCCTACCCAGAATGACCTGGGCGAGGTTCAGAGGGTCTGCGGCCCACCTGTCCAAGGTGCCGCACTCTCAGCGCTGTGGCGCTCCCCTGTCGGAATATGCAGATGTGGGTACGTGCCGTACGCGATCGTGTGTACGAGGCGTACGACCGCCAGACTACCTCTCGGCGGCCGCGAGCTGACCGCACGCCCCGTCGATCTCCTGGCCCCGGGTGTCCCGGATCGTCACCGGCACCCCATGGGCGGCGATGGCCTCCACGAACGCCTTCTCGTCCTCTGGCCGCGACGCCGTCCACTTCGAACCCGGCGTCGGGTTCAGCGGAATCAGGTTCACGTGCACCGGCTTGCCCTTGAGCAGCCGGCCCAGGCGGTCACCGCGCCACGCGTGGTCGTTGATGTCGCGGATCAGCGCGTACTCGATGGAGAGACGGCGCCCGGACTTGGCCGCGTACTCCCATCCCGCGTCGAGGACCTCCCGCACCTTCCACTTCGTGTTGACCGGTACGAGGGTGTCGCGCAGGTCGTCGTCCGGGGCGTGCAGCGAGATCGCGAGGCGGCACTTGAAGCCCTCGTCGGAGAACCGGTGGATGGCGGGCACGAGCCCCACCGTCGACACCGTGATCCCGCGCTGCGAGAGACCGAGGCCGTCCGGCTCGGGGTCGGTGAGGCGGCGGATGGCGCCGGTCACGCGGTTGTAGTTGGCCAGCGGCTCGCCCATGCCCATGAAGACGATGTTCGACAGACGAGCGGGCCCGCCGGGGATCTCGCCGTCCCTGAGGGCGCGCATGCCGTCGACGATCTGGTGGACGATCTCGCCCGTCGACAGGTTCCGGTCGAGACCCGCCTGGCCCGTGGCGCAGAACGGGCAGTTCATGCCGCAGCCCGCCTGGGAGCTGATGCACATGGTCACCCGGTCGGGGTAGCGCATCAGGACCGACTCGACGAGCGTCCCGTCGAAGAGGCGCCACAGCGTCTTGCGCGTGGTGTCGTCGTCGCAGCTGATGTGCCGCACCACGGACATCAGGTCGGGCAGCAGTGCTTCCCGGAGCTTGTCGCGCGCACCGGCGGGGATGTCGGTCCACTCGGCCGGGTCGTGGGCGTACCGCGCGAAGTAGTGCTGCGAGAGCTGCTTGGCGCGGAACGGCTTCTCGCCAATGGCGGCGACGGCTTCCTTGCGCTCGGCGGGCGTGAGGTCGGCGAGGTGCCGCGGCGGCTTCTTGGCTCCGCGGGGCGCGACGAAGGTGAGTTCTCCGGGTACAGGCATGGTCCTTCCAGTGTCGCAGACATACGACAAGGGGCCCGCCGCCCTGTGGACAACGAGCCCCTTACCTACATCTGCGCAGGTCAGACCGGTAATCGGTCGGTCAGCCCGACCCGACGAAGACCACGAGCAGGAGCCAGACCACCGGCGCCGTCGGCAGCAGGGAGTCGAGCCGGTCCATGATGCCGCCGTGGCCCGGCAGCAGCGTGCCCATGTCCTTGATGCCGAGGTCCCGCTTGATCATCGACTCGCCGAGGTCACCGAGCGTGGCGCTCGCCGCGACCGCGAGGCCGATGAGCAGCCCCTGCCACCACACGCCGTCCTCGATCAGGAACTCCATGCACAGCGCGCCCGCGCCCATCGCGAACCCCACCGCGCCGAACAGGCCCTCACGGGTCTTGCCGGGGCTGATGCGCGGCGCCAGCTTGTGCTTGCCGAAGCGCCAGCCGATCGCGTACGCGCCGGTGTCGCTGACGACGGTGAGCAGCAGGAACGTGAGCACCCGCCACGCCCCGTCGTCCGCGGTGAGCATCAGCGCCACGAACGTCGCGAGGAAGGGAACGTAGAAGGCCGCGAAGACGCCTGCCGTGACGTCCTTCAGATAGCCCTCGGGAGGCTCGGTCATGCGCCAGACCAGGACCGCGAGCGCGGTGAGCGCCATCGCGACCCACGCGCCCTCGGGCCCCCGGACATACCCGGCGACGACCATCGCCGCGCCGCCCACCGCGAGCGGCACGAGCGGCGCCTTGATGCCCTTGCGCTCCTCGAGGCGGGAGGTGAGTTCCCAGAGGCCGACCACGACGGCGACCGCTATGACGCCGATGAAGACGGCCTTGACGATGAAGAGCGACGCGATGATCACCGCGCCGAGGCCCACACCGACTCCTATGGCCGCACCGAGATCACGGCCCGCGCTCTTCTTCGGCGCTGGCTGCGGCGCTGCCGGGGCGGGCTGGGAGGCGCTGGGCATGGGCTCCTGCGGGGGCGCGGGGGTGTCGGGCACGACGGGCATCGGCTGCGTCACGGACGGCAGCAGCACGTCCTGCGCATCGTACGCGGGACCTGCCGGGGGCGCCCCCTGACCAGACCCCTGGTCGGGCGGCACCCAGTACCCGGCTGTGGGCCGCGCCCCCCAGGAAGAGTCGTTCACGGATCGGATTCCTGATTCCTCGGACTGAGCCTCAGACTTCGAGCAGCTCGGCTTCCTTGTGCTTGAGCAGCTCGTCCACCTGGGTGACGTACTTCGACGTGAGGTCCTCGAGGTCCTTCTCGGCACGACGGCCCTCGTCCTCGCCGATGTCGCCGTCCTTGACCGCCTTGTCGAAGGCTTCCTTGGCCTTGCGGCGGATGGAGCGGATCGAGACCTTGGAGTCCTCGGCCTTGGTCTTGGCGACCTTGATGTACTCCTTGCGGCGGTCCTGCGTCAGCTCGGGGAACGTCACCCGGATGATGTTTCCGTCGTTGCTCGGGTTGACGCCGAGGTCGGAGTCGCGGATCGCCTGCTCGATGTTGCGCAGCGCGCTCTTGTCGAACGGGGTCACCACGGCCATCCGAGGCTCCGGCACCGAGAACGAGGCCAGCTGGTTGATCGGCGTCAGCGCGCCGTAGTAGTCCGCCACGATCTTGTTGAACATCGCCGGGTGCGCACGGCCGGTGCGGATCGCGGCGAAGTCCTCCTTGGCGACCACGACGGCCTTCTCCATCTTCTCCTCGGCCTCGAGGAGGGTCTCTTCGATCACCACTTGCTCCTGCGTGTCTGAGTAGGCCCGGCTAGCACGGGGCGGCCGGCTGCGTCGCGTGTCTTTCCTGCACGGTGTCCGACCGGCAGGGCTTTGTCCATCCCTCTCAAGTGACGTCTCGCGTCCGTCTCTTGAGACTGACCCAGGTCTCCGGGGTCAGGCCCGGCTTCCCTGGTCACCCACGAGAGTGCCGATCTTCTCACCCTTGACGGCCCGGGCGATATTGCCTTCGGAGAGCAGCTCGAAGACGAGGATGGGCAGCTTGTTGTCCCGGCACAGCGTGATCGCGGTCATGTCGGCGACCTTGAGGTCGCGGGTGATGACCTCGCCGTAGCCGAGGGCGTCGAACTTCACCGCGTCGGGGTTGGTCTTCGGGTCGGAGTCATAGACGCCGTCCACGCCGTTCTTGCCCATGAGCAGCGCCTCGGCGTCGATCTCCAGGGCGCGCTGCGCGGCGGTGGTGTCGGTGGAGAAGTACGGCATGCCCATACCGGCGCCGAAGATGACCACGCGGCCCTTCTCCAGGTGGCGCACGGCGCGCAGCGGGATGTACGGCTCGGCGACCTGGCCCATGGTGATGGCGGTCTGCACGCGGCTGTCGATGCCCTCCTTCTCCAGGAAGTCCTGGAGGGCGAGGCAGTTCATGACCGTGCCGAGCATGCCCATGTAGTCCGAGCGGGCCCGGTCCATGCCGCGCTGCTGGAGCTCGGCGCCGCGGAAGAAGTTGCCGCCGCCGATGACGATGGCGATCTGGGCGCCGTCGCGGACCACGGCCGCGATCTCGCGCGCGATGGCGTGCACCACGTCGGGGTCGACCCCGAGGCCGCCCCCGCCGGCGAACGCCTCGCCGGAGAGCTTCAGCAGGAAGCGTCCGGCGCCTTTGTCGTCGTCACTCTTCGAGTCGGCCTTGGTGGTCATGGTGTTCTCGCTTCTCTTACTTGACACACATACGAAGAAGGCCACTGCCGGTGGGGTGTCGTTCGCATCCCATGCTCGGCAGTGGCCTCCTCGTCAGATCCTGCGGTCGTACATCGCGTATGGGCTCCCTGTGCGGGGTTCCCCACGCGGGCGACCGCTGTCGACCCTAGCGGGGTCTACCGTCGATCGCGGTACGGACTCAGATGCCGACCTTGATGCGCGAGAAGCGCTTCAGGGAGACACCGGCCTCGGCGAGAACCTTCTCGACCGACTTCTTGTTGTCCAGCGCGTACGGCTGGCCGAGGAGGGTGGCCTCCTTGAAGAAGCCGTTGACGCGACCCTCGACGATCTTCGGGAGCGCGGCCTCGGGCTTGCCCTCGGCGCGGGTGGTCTCCTCGGCGACGCGACGCTCGGACTCGACGACCTCGGCCGGGACGTCCTCGCGGGAGAGGTACTTCGGCGCGAAGGCGGCGATGTGCTGCGCGATGCCCTTGGCGACGTCGGCGTCGGCCTTGTCCAGCTCGACGAGGACACCGATCTGCGGGGGCAGGTCGGGCATCGTGCGGTGCATGTACGCGGTGACGTAGGCGCCGGAGAACTGCGCGAAGCGGTCCAGGACGATCTTCTCGCCGAGGTTGGCGTTGGCCTCGTCGACGTACGCCTGGACGGTCTTGCCGGCCTCGATCTCGGAGGCGAGCAGCGCCTCGATGTCGGCCGGGGACGTCTTGGCGATGTGGGCGGCGAGGTTGTTCGCCACGGCCTGGAACTTCTCGCCCTTGGCGACGAAGTCCGTCTCGCACTTCAGCTCGACGATGACACCGGAGGTGTTGTCGTCGGCGATGAGGGAGACCACGGCGCCGTTCTCGGCGGAGCGGCCCTCGCGCTTGGCGACGCCCTTCTGGCCCTTGATGCGGAGCGCCTCGACGGCCTTGTCGACGTTGCCCTCGGCCTCGTCGAGCGCCTTCTTGCAGTCCATCATGCCGGCGCCCGTGAGCTCACGGAGCTTCTTGACGTCAGCGGCGGTGTAGTTCGCCATGATCGAAATTCTCTCTCGAAGTCTTGAAAGATCTACGGAGGTCTACGGGTGAACGGCGGGGGCCGATCGGGCCCCCGCCGTCAACTACCGAACCTGTGAGGTCAGGCCTGCTCGGCGTCCGCGGCGGCGGCGGGAGCCTCGGCCTGCTCGGCGTCGGCGGCCTTCTCCGTCTCGGCGGACTTCTGAACCTCGGCCTCGGCCTCGGCGGCCTTCGGCTCCTCGGCCTTGGGGGCCTCGGCGTCGTCGGCCTTCTTCTCGCCCTCGAGGAGGTCGCGCTCCCACTCGGCGAGCGGCTCGCCGGCGGCCTTCTCGCCCGGCTTCGAGTCACCGGTGGCGACGCCGGAGCGGGAGATGAGGCCCTCGGCGACGGCGTCGGCGATCACGCGGGTGAGCAGGGTGACGGAGCGGATCGCGTCATCGTTGCCGGGGATCTTGTAGTCGACCTCGTCGGGGTCGCAGTTGGTGTCGAGGATGGCGACGACCGGGATGTTGAGCTTCCGGGCCTCACCGACCGCGATGTGCTCCTTCTTGGTGTCCACGATCCAGACGGCGCTGGGCACCTTGGACATCTCGCGGATACCACCGAGGGTCTTCTCCAGCTTGGCCTTCTCGCGCGAGAGCACGAGAAGCTCCTTCTTGGTCAGACCGGAAGCGGCGACGTCCTCGAAGTCGATCTGCTCGAGCTCCTTGAGGCGCTGCAGACGCTTGTAGACGGTCGAGAAGTTGGTGAGCATGCCGCCCAGCCAGCGCTGGTTGACGTAGGGCATGCCGACGCGGGTGGCCTGCTCCGCGATGGCCTCCTGCGCCTGCTTCTTCGTGCCGACGAACATGACCGTGCCGCCGTGGGCGACGGTCTCCTTGACGAACTCGTAGGCGCGGTCGATGTACGACAGCGACTGGAGCAGGTCGATGATGTAGATGCCGTTGCGCTCCGTGAAGATGAAGCGCTTCATCTTCGGGTTCCAACGACGGGTCTGGTGACCGAAGTGGACGCCGCTTTCCAGCAGCTCCCGCATCGTGACGACGGCCATGGCCGCTCTCCTTGAGATTCTCGGTTGTGCCGCGTGTGCCGGACGGCACTCGCGCCTGACGCCCGCTGTGCGCCTTGCCACTAGAGACCTAGGGACCGAGGGGCGCTGACACCGGCCTGTGAGGGCCTGATGTCGGGGCGTGCGAAGTCGACCCGGTGACCCGGATCGCCACAAGAAGTGTACGGGACCCGCGGGGCGCCGGATGACGCCGCTGCCCGTGACCTGGTGACGGATCCGCTCGCCACTTTCCCCCCGACGGGTGACACGGCTTTCCACAACCGGCCGGTACTCCACAGATCCCGACCATGATCCCTGCGGAACGCCGGGACGCGGGACGGTTCTGCCATGCGCCTGGAACTGCTCCTGACGACACTGACCGCACTGCTGGCGACCGCCCTGAACCCACTCCCGAGCCCGCCCCCGGTTTCCCCGGTGGCCACGACCTGGCCGGTGGCCGCCCCCGCGGGCACCCGCCCCGCTCTCGTACGCGCGTGGGATCCACCCTCGACCGAGTACGGCGCGGGCCACCGGGGCGTCGACCTCGCCGCGCCCCCGGGCACCCCGGTGCGGGCGGTGGCACCCGGCCGGGTCTCCTTCGCGGGCCGGGTGGCGGGCAGAGGCGTGGTCTCGGTGGAGCTGGACGGCACCGGAGCGCCCTCGCTGCGCACGACGTACGAGCCGGTGCGCGCCACGCTGAAGAAGGGCGCCGAGGTCACCGCGGGCGAACAGGTCGGCACCCTGGAACGCCCGACGGGCCACTGCCCAGAGGCCTGCCTCCACTGGGGCCTGCGCAGAGCCGACGCCTATCTGGACCCGCTGGCCCTGCTCCCGCCCCGGCTACTGCACCCCGGCCCGTCCCGCCTGCTCCCACTGACCGGACCACCGACGTCGTGAGCGGGGCCTCACGGGCCCAGGGACCTCAGCCGCGCACCCCGCGCAGAGCCATCGAGACCGCCGCCTCCGTGATGGCGGAGGGGTCCTCCGCGGCGCCCAGTTCGATCCGCCGCACGGCCGCGTCCACGATCCCCTGGAGCAGCATCGCCGCCATCCGGGGCTGCTCGTGCCCCAGGGCCTGGAGCGCCTCGACGATCATCGCGATGAGCCCGCCATGCGCGGCCCGGATCTTCTCCCTGGCCCCGGCGTCCAGCTCGCTGGCGGAGATGGCGACCACGGCACGGTGGCGCCGGTCCCCCACCAGGGCCAGCTGCCGCCGCACATACGCCTCGACCTGGCCCTCGGGGGACCGCGCCCCTTCCATCGCCGCCGAGACCTCCGCGGCCCAGACGGGGAAGTCGACCTCGCACAGCTCCTCGACCACGGCCGCCCGCGACCTGAAGTACTCGTACACGGACGACCGGGCGAGCCCGGTGCGCTCCGCGAGAGCGGGGAAGGTCAACGCCTCCGTACCGCCCTCGGACAGCAGGGACCTCGCGGCGTCCAGCAGGGCCCCGCGCTGCATCGACCGGTGCTCGGCCACAGAGGCCGCTCGAATCCTTGGCACGGCTCCACTTTACGGACGGCGGGCCCCGCGCGGGAGTCGCTGCCGCGCGCACATGCCGCGGGCAGGGACGATTCAGCTCACTCCCCGCGCGACCTCAGCGGCCAAAACTGGCCAGCTTCGCCCGCAGCTGCAACACCGATTTCGTGTGGATCTGACTCACCCGGCTCTCGGTCACCCCGAGCACATTGCCGATCTCGGCGAGCGTGAGCCCTTCGTAGTAATAGAGCGTCACGACGGTCTTCTCGCGCTCGGGCAGTGTGTTGATCGCCCGTGCGAGCAGCCTGCGCAGCTCCCGGTCCTCGGCGACCTCCACGGGGTTGTCGGCCGCGTGGTCCTCGAGCGTGTCCATGAGGCTCAGCCGGTCGCCGCCGTCCCCGCCGACGTGCAGCAACTCCTCGAGCGCCACCACGTTCGCCAGCGACAACTGGCTGAAAACCGCGCGCAGTTCCTCCAGCGCGATTCCCATCTCCGCGGCGACCTCGCCCTCCGAGGGGGTGCGCCGCAGCTGCGCCTCCAAGGTGGCGTAGGCACGCTCGACGTTGCGTGCCTTCTGCCGCACGGACCGCGGGATCCAGTCGAGCGCCCGCAGTTCGTCGATCATGGCGCCACGGATACGCGTGATCGCGTAGGTCTCGAACTTGATCGACCGCTCGATGTCGAACTTCTCGATCGCGTCGATGAGACCGAACACCCCGGACGAGACGAAGTCCGCCTGCTCCACATTGGGCGGCAGCCCCACGCTCACCCGGCCCGCGACGTACTTCACCAGCGGCGAGTAGTGCAGGATCAGCTGCTCCCGCAGCCGCCCGTCGCCTGTCGCCTTGTACGACCGCCACAACTCGTCCAGCGACGAGGGGGCGGGAGGCCGCTCCCGCTCGCCGCTACGGGCGGCGGGAGGGACCGCCGCCCGGTCGGACCCTGAGGTGTGCTGGGGCATTCGTCGCCTTGAGCCGTTCTGCCGTGAACTGGTGAGGTCGCGTGGGTCGATGAGGTCGCGCGGGGCGGCGGATTCGCGGCTGCCGCTCGCGCCCGCGCGGTGGGGGGTGTGCGTGGGGTGAATGAGGTCGTCCGTCTGATTGCCTGTCCGCTGATTTGCCTGTCCGCGTCGGAATCCTTGTGAGCGTAGCGTGACTGAAAGGTCGCAGTGTGCGAAGACTATGGGATCGCGCGTGCGCAGATACGTTCCGCTGAGCACCCCGCGGGGTCGCGTCCGTCGCACTGTGTGACGAGGCCGCCGTATCAACTGCGCGATTTCCCAAGGCTGTCGGGCGTCATCCGTCCGGCGCAACACGCTCGGTCACGATTCACCTCCAGCGGCGAAGACGGACCCAAACGCCTGGCGTGTCAACTGCCAGCCGTCGCCGTGTCGTTCGACGAACCCCAACGGTTGAAGTTCGTACAGGCGCCCTACCGCGTCGTCCTCTGTCGTCCCCGCCCCCACCGCGATCTCCCGCGCCGTCACCCGGCCCCTCGCGGGCAGGGCGGCAAGGACCCGGGCCGCCCCCGGAGCGAGCAGATCGCGCGGCAGGACGGGCCCCCGCCGCTCAGGGGCCAGCTCACCCATGTCACCGACCAGCTCGACGATTTCCGCGGCGTCGGTCACCAGGGCGCCGTCACCCCGCAGCAGTTCATGCACGCCCGCGGAGAGCCCGCTGGTCGCGGGCCCCGGCACCCCCATCGCGAAGCGCCCCAACTCCTGGGCGGCGCGGGCGGTGGCGAGCGCCCCGCTGCGGTAGGCGGCCTCCACCACCACCGTCCCCCGGGTCAGCGCGGCGATGACCCTGTTCCGCAGGATGAACCGGCTCGGCGTGGGATGGTCCCCCGGCGGCAACTCCCCGACCACCAGACCCTGTTCCGCGATCCGTCGGATCAACTGGGTGTGCCCGCGAGGATAGGGCCGGTCCACGCCGCAGGCCAGCACGGCCACGGTGGCACCACCCGCCCCAAGCGCCCCGCGGTGTGCGGCGCCGTCCACGCCGTACGCCCCGCCGGAGACGACGACCCAGCCGCGCTCCGCGAGCCCGGCGCCGAGGTCGGCGGCCATATGCGCGCCGTACTGCGTGCAGGCCCGGGCTCCGACGACGGCCACCGACCGCACCGCCCATATCCGCAATGACGGCTGTCCGCGCACCCAGAGCCCGATCGGCCGGGCGTCCCCGAGATCGTCGAGCGGCAGCGGCCACTCCGCGTCCCCCGGGCAGACGAACCGCGCCCCGACGTCCCGCGCCGCCGCCAGATCCCGCTCCGGCCGCACTCGGGCGGCCCGCGCCCGCAGCCCTTCCCACCGCCGCGCCGTCACCCCCGGCAACCGCTCCTCCTCCCCACCGATCCTGCGCAGCACCTCGACGGCCCCGGCCTCCCGCAGCCACCTGCCCCCGACCACGTCCCCGGGCTCGATGACCCGCGTCAAGGCGACCCGGGCCAGCCGCTCCTCGTCCGTCGGCGGCCCGAGGCTCACCTCGAAACCCCGAGCGACATCGGCACCCCGCGCGAGATCCCCGTGCGCAGCTGGAGCGCCAGGGCGACGTCTTGCGCGCAGGGCCGGTCGTGCCCCGCGAGGTCCGCCACGGTCCACGCCACCCGCAGGACGCGGTCGAGCCCACGGGCGGTCAGGAAGCCGCGCTCCAGGTCCAGCTCGGCCGCGTCCAGCGCTCCCGGGGCGGCGGGCCATCGGGTGCGCAACGCGTGCCCGGGGACCTCGCTGTTGGTCCGCCAGCCGGTGCCGGACAGCCTGGCCGCCGCTCTCTCGCGCGCGGCGCGCACCCGGTCGGCGACGGTCCGCGTGGACTCACCCTTCGTGCCGTACCCGGCCAGTTCGGACCGGGTGACGGCCTCCACCTCGACCTTCAGGTCGACCCGGTCGAGCAGTGGCCCGGAGAGGCGGGCCTGATAGCGGCGGACCACGGAGGCCGGGCACTCACAGCCGTCGCCGAGCAGGGTGTGCCGCCCGCAGGGACAGGGATTGGCCGCGAGCACCATCAGGAACTTCGCGGGCAGCCGCACCACCCCCGCGCTGCGAGCGATCACCACATGGCCGGACTCGAGCGGCTGGCGCAGGGAGTCCAGGGTCTGACTGCTGAACTCCGGCGCCTCGTCAAGGAAAAGCACCCCTCGATGAGCCAACGAGACCGCTCCTGGCCGTGCCAGTCCCTTGCCGCCGCCCACGAGCGACTGCATCGTCGCGGAGTGGTGCGGCGCGCAGTACGGCGCGAGGTCCACCAGCGGCTTGCCCGGCGGGAGCATGCCCGCCACCGAGTGGACCGCCGTCACTTCCAGGGACTCCTCGCGGGTCAGCCGGGGCAGGATCGCCGGCAGCCGCTCCGCGAGCATGGTCTTGCCCGCGCCCGGCGGCCCTTGCAGAAAGAGGTGGTGTGCTCCGGCGGCCGCCACCTCCACGGCGGTCCTCGCCGAGGCCTGCCCGACGACATCGGCCAGGTCCAGCGCGTGGGCGTCGTCCGTCGCGCCGCCGAGGCCCGTGCCCACACCGGTGCCGGGCACGCAGAGCCCGGCGAGCATCGGGTCGGGCCGCCCCGGCTCGTCCGGCTCCTCCTGCGGCACCGGCTCGTCGGTGAGCACCGCGATGAGCTGCCGCAGGCTGCGCACCCCGAGGACCGAGACCCCCGGCACCAGCGAGGCCTCCGCGGCCGTGCACTCCGGGACGACCACCTGTTCGTACCCCGCGTCCGCCGCGGCAAGGACCGCCGGCAGCACTCCGCGGACCGGGCGAACCCGCCCGTCGAGCCCCAGTTCACCGATCATCACGATGTCGGCGAGCACTCTGGGATCGATCCGCTCGGCCGCCCCGAGGACCGCGCACGCGACGGCGAGGTCGAAGCCGCTGCCGCCTTTGGGGACCGACGCCGGGCTCAGCCCCACCGTGAGCTTCTTCTGGGGCCACTCCCCGCCCGAGTTGACCACGGCGGCCCTGACCCGGTCCCGGCTCTCCGTCAGGCTCTTGTCCGGCAGCCCGACCAGCGTGAACGCGGCCACGCCCGGCTCCAGATCGGCCTGCACCTCGACGACCACGCCCTCGACGCCGACCAGCGCCACGGAGCACGTGCGCGCGAATCCCATCACGCCACCCCCCGGGCGTGCTCGACCACGGGGGCACCGCGGCGCGGGATCAGCACGCCGACCAGATCGATGCGGACGCCGCCCGGTGGTGGGCCGCCACGCTCCTCGATCCAGCGCTCCGCCAGCCGCCGCAGCCGCTCCGCCTTGATCTGGCCCACGGCCGCCATCGGATGCTCGAAGAGCGCGGAGCCGGCCAGGCCCGCCCTGCGCGTCTTGACCTCGCAGACGACAAGGGCCTCGCCGTCCATCGCCACGATGTCGATCTCGCCGGTCCTGCCCGCGCGCCAATTGCGCTCCAGGACCGTCATCCCCGCGTCCACCAGCCGCCGCGCGGCCAGGTCTTCGCCGTACTTGCCGAGTGCTCCCCGTGCGTTCATGTCGGCACCACCTCCGGCACCCACAGTCACGGATCGGCCCGGAGCTATTGGATCTTGGTGCACTACTCGCCGGTTGTGGAAAACTCCGCCACCCCACCGAGTGAACTCAGCGGCTCAGCACCCCCGCAATCCGGCGCCGGGCACCTCAGCCCCCCGGCAGCTCAAGATCGCTCTTGTTCAGCTCCTCGATGTTCACGTCCTTGAACGTGAGCACCCGCACCTGCTTCACGAACCGCGCGGGCCGGTACATGTCCCACACCCAGGCATCCGCCATGGACACCTCAAAGAAAACCTCACCCTGCACCGAGTGCACCTGCATCTCGTAGTCGTTGGTGAGGTAGAAGCGCCGCTCGGTCTCGATCACGTATTTGAACAGACCGACGACATCGCGGTACTCCCGGTAGAGCTTCAGCTCCATCTCGGTCTCGTACTTCTCGAGGTCCTCGGCGCTCATGGCATGTTCCCCTTCAGCCGTGCGTCCCCCTATTGTGCGTCAGCCCCGCGAGCCCCTACGCGATTTCCGTGTCGAGGATCTCGGGCCGGTCCGGGGGCCCCTCGTCGAGCAGTCTGCGAAACAGCTCGGCGAGCCTGGTCGGGTACACCGTCTCATGAGCCTCGGTCAGTTCCCGGCACGTCCACCAACGTGCTCCGGCGACACTGCGGCGCTCCAGCTCCGTCAGCCCCTCGGCCGCGGTCGCCGTCTGTGACGTACGCGCCAGGTAGTACCACTCGTCCTGGTCCCAGCGGCGCCCGGCGAAGGGGAAGGAGCAGACCCTGCGCCACAGCACCGGGCCCAGCTCGACCTCCGTGATGCCGGTCTCCTCGCGCAGCTCGCGCAGGGCGGCCCGCTCCCGCGTCTCGTCGCCCTCCAGGCCGCCGCCCGGCGTGAACCACCAGTCGTCAGCGGGGTCGCCGGGCTCATGGCCGTGCAGCAGCAGGATGCGGTCGTCGGGGTCGAGGAGCACCACACGGGCGACCCTGCGCAGCGGACGCCCCGTCAGCGACGCCTCGGCCTCCCCGGAAGCGGCCCCCGCCTCTTCAGCGGGCACCGACGGCCTCCCCCGTACGGCTCCTGCCGCGGCCGCGCCCAAGGAGCCTTGCCACCGGGCCGTACGCGGCGCCGCCGAGGATGAGCACCATGCCCACCGCGATCGCGGTCACCACCAGGCGCAGCGGTCCGGGTTCGGAGATACCGCCCGGCATCTCCGCGAAGCCCTCCGGGCGCTCCAGCATGCCGGACTCGCCCATCGGCCAGGCCACCGCGTCGACCCGCGCCTTCACCGCGTCGCGCGGCACCGAGCCGTGGTCCCCGTCGCCCAGGTGCACGCTGGAGTCCAGGGAGCCGCTGCGCTCGTCGCCCAGCAGGAACAGGCGCCCCTTGGGGACCGTCGTGGTGGGGATGCCAGTGGCCGAGGCGCCCTGGCCCTTCGGGAGATACGGTTCTGCGACTTCCTTGCCGTTGACGGTCAGCCTGCCGTTCTCACAGCAGGCGATCTTGTCCCCGCCTATGCCGACCACACGCTTGACCATCGGCAGGTCGCCCCAGCTCGACTGTTCGAAGACGACGACGTCACCGCGGCGCACCGCGTCCCCGTCGATGCGCTGCGCGAGCACCCGGTCGCCCGAGCCGATCGTCGGCGTCATCGAGCCGGTGGGCACCGTGTACGGCTGGTAGAGCACCGCGCCCCAGGCGAACCCGCCGAGGAAGAGCACACAGCCGAGGGCCACGGCGACGCCCGACAGCACGCTGCCGAGCCTGACCCGGCCCTCGTCCGTACGACGTGTCCTGCTCATCCCGGTGCTCCCCCGTCTCGGAGACGACCCCGCCGCCCGTGCGTACGGGCGGCGGAAGATCGGCGATCTGGGACGGCACCCTACCCGGCGGTACTACCGCCGGACACCCTCGCGCCGCGCGCGGCCGCGACCGTCAGCCGACGCCTGCGCCACAGCACGAGCGGCACGGCACCGGCCAGACCGAGGGCGCCGGGGGCCGCGCCGGCCAGGGCGTTGATGCCGGGCTGGTCGAAGGTGTCCGGCTTGGGGAGCGTCGCCCAGCGGGTGGGCGGCCAGGCGATCACGATGGCGCGGCCCACCACGTTGTCCACGGGGACGGCGCCGCCGCCGGGCTGGTTCTGGTGGTAGCGGGAGTCCAGCGAGTTCTGCCGGTGGTCGCCCATGACCCAGATCTTGCCCTTGGGGATGGTCTTCTTGAACTGGCCGCCCTGGTCGTCGACGGTGCACGGGGTGTTCCCCGGGAAGACGTACGGCTCGTTCAGCGCCTTGCCGTTGACCTTCACCGGTCCGGTGCCCTTGCACTCCACGGTGTCCCCGCCGACCGCGATGACGCGCTTGATGAGGTCCTTCTCGTCGGCGGACGGCATCAGGCCGATCCAGCCGAGGACCCGCTGCACCGCGTTCGGGTCGGGCGTGGGCTCGCCGTCCAGCCAGTGGCCCGGGTCCTTGAAGACGACGACCTCGCCGCGCTCGGGCTCGGAGCCGAACCACGGCGTCAGCTTGTCGACGAGGACGCGGTCGCCCTGCTGGAGGGTGTTCTGCATCGAGTCCGAGGGGATCGAGAACGCCTGGACCAGGAAGGACTTGATCACCAGCGCCAGGACCAGCGCGATGCCGATGAGGAGCGGCAGCTCCTTCCAGAAGGAGCGCTGCTTCTTCGGCTGCTTGGCGTCCTGCTCGCCCTTCGCCCCGTCGCCGTCCCCGGGGTCACTCCCGGGGTGCGCACCGCCCGCGGCGGCCTCGACGCCCGGCTCGTCGGATCGTCCCGGTCGCTCCTCGGGCCCCTCGTGTCCGGATCGTGCGCCGACCGCCAAATCCCCCACATCCACTCCTCAGTCCGTGCCGCCGCCTGCCCCAGATGCGATGCAGGCCCACCACTCCCATAACGAGCGGGAGTTCCGCAGGGGTCGGGAGTCGGATCAATCCGTATCGATCGCCGGGAACCACCCTATGCGACACGCCTGTGGCGTTGTCCGACCCCGTACGCGCGTCGGGCACCGAGGCGTACGTGTCCGGCTCCTCCAGTTTGCTCCAGTGGCCGAAGGGCCAGGCGATGACGAGGGCGCGCCCGACGACCTGGTCCTCGGAGACCGTGCCGGCGAACTTCTCCGTGCGGTGGAAGCGGGAGTCGGCCGAGTCGCTGCGGTGGTCGCCCATCATGAACAGGCGCCCCTTGGGGACCTTCACCTCGAACTCGAAGGCCGAGGGTTTGTCGCCGGGGTGGATGTAGGGCTCGTCGAGCGGTACTCCGTTGACGGTGACCTTGTCGTTCTTGTCGCAGCACTTAACCGTGTCGCCGCCGACGCCGACCACGCGCTTGATCAGGTCCCGCTCGCTGTCGGAGGGCAGCAGACCGATCTGGGTCAGGCCTTCCTTGACCTGCTTGACGACGACCGGGTCGTCCTTCTTCTTGCCCTGTTCCTCTTCGAGCCAGTTGCCGGGGTCCTTGAAGACGACGACGTCGCCGCGCTCCGGCTTCGACCCGAACCAGGGGGTGAGCTTGTCGACAAGGACCCGGTCCCCGATGCGGATCGTCTGCTCCATGGAGCCGGAGGGGATCACGAAGGCCTGCACCAGGAAGGTCTTCAGGACGAGGGCTATGAGCAGTGCCACACCTATGAGGAGTGGTATCTCCTTGATCGCCGAGCGCCGCCTGCGCCGCTTGACCTTCTTCGCGAGCTTGCGCCGGTCGGCCCGGCCCGGCAGCACGGGCCCGCTGGTGGGCCGCGTACCGGTGGGCAGCCGGGTGTCGGCACGGTGGCCCGCGGCGCGTGTCCGCCCGCGGTTACCCATGCGCGCCGCCCGGTTCGGGCACGCGCGCGTAGCTGTCGGGACGCTCCAGGGAGGTCCAGTGGCCGATCGGCCAGGCGATCCAGTCGGCGCGGCCGATGACCTCCTCCACGGGGATCATGCCGCCACCGGGCTCCCCCAGGTGGTCTCGGGAGTCACGCGAGTCGCTGCGGTGGTCGCCGAGGAGGAACAGGCTGCCTTCGGGGACGACGACATCGAAGGGCACCGCCGAGGGTCTGTCCCCCGGGTACAGGTAGGGCTCGTCGACGGGTACGCCGTTCACCTTGATGCCTCCCCCCTCGCAGCAGACCACCCGGTCTCCGCCGGTGCCCACGACCCGCTTGATGTAGTCGGCGTCTCCGAAGTAGCCGCTGCCGTCAAAGACGACCGCGTCACCCCGCTGCGGCTCGGACCCGAAACGGTACGCCAACTTGTTGACGAGCACCCGGTCACCGACCCGGAACGCGGGCTCCATGGAGCCGCTGGGGATCTGGAAGGGCTGCACCACGAAGGCGCTGACGAGGAGCAGGGCCCCCACGCACAGCAGGAACGTCAGCGTGAGCCCGCCGCCCGGGAGCCAGGCGAGGAGCGACATGAAAACGGAGCGCGACCGCTCCTCCGTCTCCTCGGATGCTTCGGCGACGTGCGGGACGTCTCCGGAATCGGAGGGTGAGGAGGAGCGGTCGCGCTCCGTGTGCTGTGCTTCGGTGTCCATCGGGGCCAGATGCTATCCGGCCCGGCTGTGGACCCGCGCGGAAGCTCAGTTGTCGCGCTTCTCCTTGATCTTCGCGGCCTTGCCGCGCAGGTCACGGAGGTAGTACAGCTTCGCGCGACGCACGTCACCGCGGGTGACGAGCTCGATCTTCTCGACGATCGGGGTGTGCACCGGGAAGGTGCGCTCGACGCCGACGGAGAAGGAGACCTTGCGGACCGTGAAGGTCTCGCGCACGCCGGCACCCTGGCGGCGGATGACTACGCCCTTGAACTGCTGCACACGGGAGCGGTTGCCCTCGATGACGCGGACGTGGACGTTGACGGTGTCACCCGGGCGGAACGCCGGGATGTCGCTGCGCAGCGACGCGCTGTCGACGGAGTCGAGCAGGTTAGCCATGATCGTCTGCTTTCTTCGCTGATGCCACAGGTCATCAGCGGTACGGGGAGATGAGATTTCGGTAGCTGATCGCGTCGGGCGGGCGTCTTTCCCCCTGTGGCAGGGGCGCACGCTGGACGTACAGCAGCGGCCTATTCTTCCATGGCCTCGGGGTCCCGCCCAAATCGGCCGTCGGGCCCCGGCCGCCATCCCAGGATCGAGAGCATCTCGCGGTCCTTCTTGTCGAAGGCCTTGGGGTCGCAACGCTCAATGAGGTCGGGCCTGTTGCGCGTGGTGCGGCGCAGCGCCTCGTCCCGCCGCCAGCGCGCGATCTTGCCGTGGTGGCCGCTGAGCAGGACGTCGGGGATGCCGTGACCGCGCCACTGGGGCGGCTTGGTGTAGACGGGGCCTTCGAGGAGGTTGGCCATGGCGCCGGGCGCGAAGGAGTCGTCCTGGTGGGACTCGGCGTTGCCGAGGACGCCGGGCAGCAGCCTGGCCACCGCCTCCGTGATGACCAGGACGGCCGCTTCCCCGCCCGCGAGGACGTAGTCGCCGATGGACACCTCGTAGACGGGCATACGGGTCGCGTACTCGTCCATGACGCGGCGGTCGATGCCCTCGTAGCGCGCGGGCGTGAAGACCAGCCAGGGGCGCTCGGAGAGCTCCACGGCGAGTTCCTGGGTGAAGGGGCGGCCGCTGGGCGTGGGGACGACCATGACGGGGCCGTGGGCCCCGGACTCGTACCCCTGCGCGAGCACGTCGTCGAGGGCCGCGCCCCAGGGGTCGGTCTTCATGACCATGCCGGGCCCGCCGCCGTAGGGGGTGTCGTCGACCGTGTTGTGGCGGTCGTACGTCCACTCCCTGAGGTCGTGCACCCGCACGTCGAGCTGCCCACGCGCGCGTGCCTTGCCCACGAGGGAGACGTTCAGGGGCTCCAGGTACTCGGGGAAGATCGTGACGACGTCGAGCCGCATTACGCCTGGCCCTCCGCGGTCGGCTCGTCCTGGGCCGCCTCGGCGTCCCGTGCGGAGGCGATCTCGGCGCGGTCGTCGATCAGGCCGGGCGGCGGGTCGATGACGGCCTTCTGCTCCTCCAGGTCGATCTCGGTGACGATCTCCTCGACGAAGGGGATCATCACCTCACTGCCGTCGGGGCGCTCCACGATGAAGAGGTCCTGCGAGGGCAGGTGCGAGATCTCGGTGATGCGGCCGACCTCCTCGCCGTCCTTGGTGACGACGTCGAGGTCCATGAGCTGGTGGTCGTAGTACTCGTCCTCTTCCTCGGGGAGCTCCTGCGGGTCCACCTCGGCGATCAGGAGGGTGTTGCGCAGCGCCTCGGCACCCGTGCGGTCGCGTACGCCCTCGAAGCGCAGCAGGAGACGGCCGCTGTGCACCCGGCCGGTCTCGATGGTCAGCGGGCCGATGGAGGCGGGCTCCGTGGCGAGGACGGCGCCGGGGCCGAGCCGCAGCTCCGGCTCATCGGTGCGGACCTCAACGGTGACCTCACCCTTGATGCCGTGGGCACGGCCGATGCGGGCGACTACCAACTGCACTGCGTTTCTCCTCATCCAACGACGACGGGCCGGGGAAGGCCCTGAAGCCCTCCCCGGCCCGCGCCGGTGCTGCTGTGGTTCCGGGAACCCGGTTCAGCGAACCTGGTCCACGTCGACGAGGTCGACGCGGACACCGCGGCCGCCGATGGCGCCCACGACGGTACGCAGAGCGCGCGCGGTGCGGCCGTTACGGCCGATCACCTTGCCGAGGTCGTCCGGGTGGACCCGGACCTCGAGGACGCGCCCGCGGCGCAGGTTGCGCGAGGCCACCTGCACGTCGTCGGGGTTGTCGACGATGCCCTTCACGAGGTGCTCGAGAGCCTCCTCGAGCATGCTCAGGCCTCGGTCGACTCGGTGGACGTGGCCTCGGCCTCGTCCGCCTTCTTGTCAGCCTTCTTGGCCTTCTGGGTGATGGCCTCACCCTTGGCGTCGTCGCCCTCGAGGCCCTTGGTGAAGGCATCGAACGCGGCGCGCTTGTCCTTGGGCTCGGCGACCTTCAGCGGCGCCGGGGCCGGCAGGCCCTTGTGCTTCTGCCAGTCGCCGGTGAGCTTGAGGATCGCCATGACCGGCTCGGTCGGCTGGGCGCCGACGGACAGCCAGTACTGGGCACGCTCCGAGTTGACCTCGATGCGCGAGGGGTTCTGCACCGGGTGGTACAGGCCGATCTCCTCGATGGCCCGGCCGTCACGGCGGGTACGGGAGTCGGCGACGACGATGCGGTAGTGAGGCGAACGGATCTTGCCCAGACGCTTCAGCTTGATCTTGACTGCCACGGGAGTGGTGTCTCCTGGTCTTGACGTGGGTGGGCACGACGGGATGCCGCGTGGGGTTGCGGTACTCGAGTGCCCGATGGACGCGTCAGCCGGAGGAGAGAGGGGTCCTATGCGACTGTCGAGTACAGCTAGCCATTGTGCCATACGTCGCCGGGGCACCCGCACCCGGTCCGGGCGCCCCGCTCCTGCTCAGCCCACGCCCGCACCGACCGCTTCCGGGATGCGGAAGGGCTTGCCGCAACCGCCGCACATGATGGGCGCCTGGGCGAGCACGGACGGGACCACGCGGACATTGCGCCCGCAGTCGCAGACCGCCTTCACACGCACGCCGCCTCCGGAGGAGCCGTGCCGGGCGGCCGGGCCCCGGAAGCTGCGCGCGGTGTCCGCGGTCGTCGCGGCGGTGTGTGCCTTCAGGGCACGCTGCAGCCGCTCGATCGTCGGGCGATACCGCCGCTTGGCGTCGGGGTTGAGCGTGACCAGGGAGAAGCCGCTGCTCGGATGTGGCTCCTCGGGATGGTCGAGGCCAAGCTCCTCGGCGATCGCCAGGAACCGCCGGTTGTGATAGCGGCCGGCGCGTGAGGTGTCGCGTACGCCGCGCGAGGCGGCGATGCCATGGACTGCCTCGTGAAGCAGTCGCTCGAAGGAGAGCTCGGCGCCGCAGGCGGACGACGACTCTCCGATCAGGGATTCGGGCGCGGCAAGATCGGGCAGCTCGGGGTGGTGCCGCTGAATGTCGGCCCACGCCTGTGCCAGCTCTGCGGCGAGAACAGGTGGTGTCGTGCTCACGTCGTGACAACGAGCCGAGTGCCCCGGGGGTTCCATTCCGGGGCATCCCAAATAATTTGCACGTACCCGTCAGTTGCCATTGATGCGTCCGGACGAGGGCGGGTGCGCTGATCTGCGGAGAAGCCTCACAGCTCGCATCAAGCCGGTACGTAGCGGCGCGTACGCCCCGGCGCGTAGGCAATGCCCTCACTCCGGGGCTCGCGCCGCCTCCGGCCTGGACCGGGGCCGCCTTCGGCCGACGTTACCCGGGGTCTCATCGGCGTCCCGCACCGCCCCGCCCTACGGGACCGGCCATCAGAGGCGCACAAGCATTGGCCCACAACCCCTGGACGCCGCGACGGATGCGGAGTTCTCTGGCATACGGGGGAGAGTGCGAGCGCACTGCACGGGGGCGGACGAAACCGTTGATCACCGGCACGGCTATAACTCTCGGCGGATTGGGGCGCTTTCGATGACACCAACACTCGTGCAGTCGCACCTCCCTCGCGCGGGCTCGGCGCCCCGTGTGGACCTCGGTGCACGCGCGCGTGACTGGGCGGAGATCCAGGAACGGATGCTGGTCCCGCTCTATGAAGCGGTGTACGAACGGCTCGACGTGGGCGGTGGCACCCGGCTGCTCGGCCTCGGCTGCGGATCCGGGCTCGCCCTGCTGATGGCGGCGTCCCGGGGCGCCGCGGTCACCGGTGTCGACGCGTCGGCTCCCGAACGGCTCGCCCTCGCGCGCGAGCGGCTCTCTCCGGAGGCCGCCTCGCAGGCACGCGCGCGTACCGACGCGCGGCTCGTCGAAGGCGGCCCCGCGGACGCGGCGGGCCCGGGCGTGCCCGCGTACAACCTCGTCACCGCGTTCCAGCCGATCGGCTGCATGGCAGGCGACTCCGAAGGACTCACCGGCCTCCTGGAGGCGGCGGCCCCGCTCGCCGGACACGGCGCCGTGGTGGTACTCGCCGGATGGGGTCCTCCGGAGCGCTGTGCCACGTCCAGCGTTATGAAGGTGGCGACCAAGCTCGCCGATCCCCTGCGTAGTGCGGGCAGTTGGCGCCCGGCGGCGCGGGACGATCTGGAGGACGTCGCCCAGCGGGCGGGACTCAAGCCGGACGGCTCGGGGCGGGTCGCGTGCCCGTTCGGGTACGCGGATGTGGAGAGCGCGGTCCGGGGGCTGCTCTCGACGGGCCTGTTCGACGCGGCGGTCGGCGCGACGGACAAGGCGCAGGTCGACAAGGAGCTGACGGAGGCGCTGCATCCGCACCGGCGCCGGGACGGGACGGTGTGGATGCCGAACGTCTTCCGGTACCTGATCGCGCGTACGCCCTGAGCCGCAAAGTGGCCGCCGGCCGCGGGCTAGCCGCTCTTGGTGGTCCGCACGATGCCCGCGACGCGGTACGCGTCCGCCTCCTCCAGGGTCTCGTTCTCAAGGAGCGCCGCGGCCAGCGCGTCCAGCTGGTCCCGGTGGTCGCGCAGTTGGCGGCAGGCGTTCTCGTAGCACTCGTCGACGATCCGCCGCATCTCGCCGTCGATCGTGTCGAGCGTCTGCGGGGCGGCGGAGAGTCCGTAGGCCTGCTGGGCGTCGCTCGGGAGCGCGGACAGGCGTCCCACGAGTTCGCTCATGCCCCAGCGGCCGACCATGCCGCGGGCGATGTTGGTGACCTGCTCCAGGTCGTTCTCGGCGCCGGTGGTGATGACTCCGTAGACGACGTGTTCGGCGGCCATGCCTCCTAGGGCGCCGATGATGCGGCCGCGGAGGTACTCCTCCGTGTAGGCGTACTTGTCGGAGTCCGGGGTCGACAGCGTGACGCCGAGGGCGCGGCCGCGCGGCACGATCGTGATCTTGCGGACCGGGTCGGCGCCGGGCTGCAACATGCCGAGCAGCGCGTGCCCGCTCTCGTGGTACGCCGTACGCCGACGCTCCTCGTCCGGCATGACCAGCGGCCGCTCGGCGCCCAGCTGGACCTTCTCCATCGCTTCGGAGAGGTCGGACTGGGTGACCGTCTTCTGCTTGCGCTTGACGGCGAGGAGGGCGGCCTCGTTGGCGAGGTTGGCGAGTTCGGCGCCGGTCATGCCCGGTGTCGTACGGGCGACTTGGGCGAGGTCGACGTCGTCGGCGAGCGGGATGGCCCTCGTATGGATGCGGAGGATGGCCTCGCGTCCGCCGCGGTCGGGGGGCGAGACGTTGACGACGCGGTCGAAGCGGCCCGGCCGGGTGAGGGCGGGGTCGAGGACGTCGGCGCGGTTGGTGGCGGCGAGCACGATGACGCCTTCCGCCCCGGAGAAACCGTCCATCTCGGTGAGGATCTGGTTCAGCGTCTGCTCGCGCTCGTCGTGACCGCCCATGCCGCTGCCGCCGCCCCGCGCGCGTCCGATGGTGTCGATCTCGTCGATGAAGATGATCGACGGGGCGACCTTGCGGGCCTCGGCGAAGAGTTCCCGTACGCGCGAGGCGCCCACGCCCACGATCATCTCGATGAAGCCGGAGGCGGAGGCCGAGAAGAAGGGCACGCCCGCCTCGCCCGCGACGGCCCGGGCGAGCAGGGTCTTGCCGGTGCCCGGCGGCCCCGCGAGCAGCACCCCGCGCGGCATCTTGGCGCCCATCGTGCGGTAGGCGTCGGGGTTCTTGAGGAAGTCGACGACGTCGTTCAGCTCGCCCTCGACCTCGTCGATGCCCGCCACGTCCTCGAACGTGGTGCGCTTCGCGCCGGGCTCGAGCTCGACCGGCTTGGGCGGCGTCTTGCGCCCCAGCATGCCTCCCCCGCCGCCCATCCCCGAGGCCATGCGCCGGGCGATGAAGATCCACAGCGCCACGAGGAGCAGCATCGGGGCGAGCGAGATCAGCAGGTTCGAGAGGAAGCTGCGCTCCTGGACGACGGGCTCGGCGGTGACGGTGACGTCGTGCTTGGTCAGGTCGTCCCAGAGCTTGTCGTCGGCGAAGGCGGGGCGCTGGGTGGTGAACTTGGTGTACTTCCCCTTCTCGTCACCCGGCTTCTCCTGCTCCTTCTTGAGCTGCCCCTGGATCGCGTCGCCCTTGGAGTAGATCTTCGAGACGTTGCCGGCGTCGACCTGTTTGCTGAACTCGGTGTACGAGATGGTCGGCTCGTCGCCCTCGTTGAAGAAGGACAGCACGAGGTTGGCGAGGAGATAGACGAGCAG